>JAVLBV010000069.1:0-5330 GCA_031580685.1 Haloquadratum sp.
ACGCTGGTGTTCGCCGCGGGGAACCTCCAGACGGCCGAGTCGCTCCTGCTCGCGCGGGCGCTCATGAACCCCACGGTCTACCAGCACCACGTCGCCCGCATCGCCCGTCGGATGCTGTGGGCGGCGACCGAGACGCTGCTCGGGAGCACCTCGACGACGGCGGCGACGCTGCGGCGGATGGACGATGTCGACCTGCGCGCCCGGCTGCGTGCGGAGGCGTCGACGGCGCCCATGATGGCCCGGATCGATGAGCGCCGGCTGTACAAGCGGGCGATCTGGGCCGAGTGGGAGGCGGTCCCGGCGTCCGTCCGCGCGGTGGCGGCGTCCGAGGGGGCGTCGCTGCGCGCGGCGATCGCCGAGGGTGCGGGGGTCGCCCCCGGGGAGGTCCTCGTGGACATCCCGCCCGCCCCCTCGATGCCCGAGGCGTCGACGCAGATCGTCGTGGGCGATGCGATCGTGAGCATCGCCGCGGCGTCACCGCTGGTCCGGGCGCTGCAGCAGACCAACGAGGCCAACTGGCGCCTGGGGGTGTACACCCCCGCGGCGCACCGGGAGGCCGTCCAGTCCGCGGCGGTGGATGCGCTCGCACTCGACACCGACCTCAGCATCCTCGCCGACCGGGCGGACTCGGCGATCGCCCGCCTGGACCAGTTCTGACCCGTCCCGCACCGGCGCGATTGAAGAGCCCCGTCCCCGCATCGGTACCCATGGAGCTGGAAGGGACCGTCCTGTGGGGTCGCGATCTCACGGCGATCGAGGGGCGACTCCACATCGCAGCCGGGCGGATCGTCGACTTCGAGCAGACCCCCGTCGACGGTGCGGACATCATCATGCCCGCGTTCGTGAACGGGCACACCCACCTGGGCGACTCGATCGCCAAGGAGGCGGGGGCGGGGGTGCCGCTGAAGGAGCTGGTCGCACCGCCCGATGGGCTGAAGCATCAGCTGCTGCGGGCTGCGTCCCCGGAGACGATCATCCGCGCGATCCGTGGGTCGCTGCAGCTCATGATCGACTCGGGGACGACGGCGACGATCGAGTTCCGTGAGGGAGGGGTCGCCGGGGTCGAGCGGCTGCTGGCCGCCCAGGCGGGGCTGCCGATCGAGCTGCAGGTGATGGCGCGTCCATCGGAGGCCGCGCTCGCCCGCGCCGATGGGTTCGGTGCCTCCAGCGTGCGCGATGAGGCGTACGCCGAGGTCCGTGCGGCGGCGGCCGCAGCGGGCAAGCCGTTCGGGATCCACGCCGGCGAGCGTGACCCCGATGACATCGACGGGGCGCTGGCACTGGAGCCGGACTTCCTCGTGCACATGGGGCACGCCGAGCCCGCCCATCTCCGGGCGGTCGCGGAGGCGGAGATCCCCATCGTCGTCTGCCCGCGGTCGAACCTGGTCACGGGGGTGGGGATGCCGCCGATCGGCGAGCTGCATGCGGCGACGACCGTCGCGCTCGGGACGGACAACGTGATGATGAACGCCCCGTCGATGCTCCGGGAGCTCGAGTTCGCCGCGAAGCTGACCGACCTGGATGCGCGGACGCTGCTGCAGATGGCGACGGTCCACCCCGCCGCGATCGGTGGCTTCGATGCGGGGGTCCTCGAGGTGGGTGCGGCCGCCCGCCTCGTGGTCTTCGATGGGGCCTCCCCCAACCTGCGCTACTCGAAGGACATCCACCGGGCGATCGTGCGGCGGGCGACCGCCGCGGACATCACACAGACGTTCACCGCGATGCAAGGGGAGGGATTTGAACCCACGGACTCCTACGAGAGCGGATCTTGAGTCCGCCGCCGTTTCCAGGCTTGGCTACCCTTGCGCATCTCCCCGGAGTCAGCCGTCCCCATTAACCGTTTCACGTTCCCCGCGCGCGGGGACCCGGGCATCGACCCGCAGCTGGCGGTCGGCGATCATCGCGGGCTCCGCACACGCCTCCAGCAGCACCGCCCGCACCCCCGGGACGTCCACGCCGTAGAAGTCGGCGGGCACCCCCGCGAGGTACTGCAGCGCGGTGCTGCACAGCGAGCGCGTCCCCACGGGGTCGCCGTGTGCGGTCCACTTGTACGCCCCTGCGGCGACCTGCACCATCCCGTGGCAGAACGCGCTCTCGGTGCTCCCCGCGCCGTAGTTGAACCACTCCGCCTCGAAGCAGTCGTGCGCCGCGTGGTAGGCGCCGGTGTTGAACAGACCGACGCCCTCGAGGACCACCGCGCGGAGCGTCCCGTGCTCCCAGCCGTTCGACCGTCCACGGGTGGGGTCCCACCCGGTCGGCCGTCCCGACACCGGCGGGGCCACCTCCGGGTCGACCGTGTGCGCATCGGTCATCATCCCTCCTCGTGCGCCGATGGACAAATCATTTGACCCCGCCCGCGTCATCTGCGGACGATGCGGGTGTTCGACCTGGGAGATGGGGACCCCGCCGTGGCGGTCGTCGGTGCCGTCCACGGCGATGAGCCGTGCGGCCCCCGGGCGATCGAGCGGCTGCGGGTGACGCTGGAGGCGCCGGTCGCCCCCGTGCGGCTGATCGTGGCGAACGAGCGTGCGCTGGCGGTGGACCGCCGCTACATCGACGAGGACCTCAACCGGATCTTCCCGGGTGTGGGTGACGCGCAGACGCATGAGGGGGTGCTCGCGGCCCAGCTGCGCGAGGCGGTCGTGGGGTGCACCGTGCTCTCGCTGCATGCGACGCAGAGCACCGACCGACCGTTCGCCCTCGTCGATCGGATCACCGACCCCCTCCGGCCGCTGTTGGCGGCCCTGCCGCTGGCGGCGGTCGTCGAGACCGCCCCCTTCTCGAGCGGTCGACTGATCGCCAACAGCCCGGTGATCGAGCTCGAATGCGGGCTGCAGCACAGTCAGCACGCGGCGGAGAACGCCTACTGGCTGAGCGTCGCCTTCCTCGCCGCCACGGGGGTGATCGCGACCCCCCCGTCGATGCCTGCGGCGGTGCGCGAGCGGCTCACGGCGGCGGGACCGCAGACGCCCGTGTACTCGCTGACCGGGGAGATCGCGAAGCCGGATGCCGCCCGCTATGAGGTGCTCGTCGAGAACTTCCATGCGGTCGATCCGGGGACGACCTACGCGCGTGCGGACACTCACGAGCTCACCGCCGATGGACAGTTCTATCCCGTGCTCATGTCCGCCGGGGGCTACCGGGACATCCTCGGCTACACCGCCCGGCGCGTGGGCGACCTCAGCTGATCACTCGTCGGTGGGTGCGGCCAGCTCCACCGTCGTGAGCTGGCGGTCCAGCGCACACTCCGCATGGGGGGGCTCCCCCTCGACCGCGGCGACCTGGTACTCCTCGCCCGGGGTGCCCCCGTTGGGCTCACACAGGTGGTGGCTCGGGCACTCCGTGTGGGGACACCGCCCCGGCAGCCGGAGCGTCGAGCCGGCGTACGCCGCCTTCGATGGGACGTTCGCACGGAAGCCGACGGGTTCGACCTCGACGGCCTGCACCCCGTCGGGGTGCACCGCACAGTCGAGCACCTGGGCGTCCTCGCGGAGCGCCCGGACCACGTAGCGGCGTCCCTCCCGCAGGTTCAGACACTGTGTGCGGTACGGGCACTCCGCACAGCCGGCGGCCTCGCCCCGGTAGACGAACTCGGTGTCCGGCTCCGCCAACGCGGTGCCGAGCAGCGTCACCTGTGCCATCACCCCCAGCTGGGCGATTCAGCCCTATGAGTCTGTCCCCGTGAGCGCATCCAGCCGGTCCAGGTACGCCGTCCGCGGCACCTGGTACGCCGACCGGAGGTCGACCTCCCCGTCGGTGAACGCCGCCGCCAGCGCCATCGCCCCCGCGACCGCGGCCTCCTGGCTCGCATGCTCGGTCACGGCCACCTCGACATCGGGCTCGAGCGTGAGCACCACCGACCAGGTCCCCCCCCGGCGCCGCCGTGCCCCCGGCCGCCGCGCGCGCGAGCGGTTCGAGACGAGGATCGTCGGCAGGCATGCGGCGGGGAACCCCTCTGCCTCGGTGAACACGTCCGGCCGGAAGACGAGGATCACCTCCCCGCTCATATCCTCATGCCACACCCGCCAGCCGCTCGCCAGCGCGGCGGGGTCGACCTCCTCCATGTGCGACGTGCGTCCCCGGGGGGAATCGCTGCTTCGGTCCGCACCGGGGCTGCTTTGCGTGCCGATGGCGGATGCGGGGTATGCTGAGCTTCGTGGGGCTGGGGCTGTACGACGCCCGGTCGGTCACCGTGGTCGGAGCCGAGCGGATCGCTGCGGCGGATGCGGTGTTCCTCGAGCTGTACACCTCACAGCTGCCGGGTGCCACCGTCGCGGAGCTCGAGGCCGCGCACGGGGTGGCGATCACGCGCGTGGACCGGGCGACCGTCGAGTCGGACCCCGCGGTGATCCTGGATGCAGCGGCGGCCGGGCCGACGGTGTTCCTCACCGCGGGCGACCCGATGGTCGCGACGACCCACGTCGACCTCCGGCTGCGGGCGATCGAGGCGGGCATCGCGACGGAGGTGCTCCACGGCGTCTCCGCACAGACCGCCGCGAGTGGACTCACGGGCCTGCAGAACTACAAGTTCGGGCGCGCGGTCACCCTCCCGTTCCCCCGTGCGGGGGGCCCCGTGGTGCCCCCGAGCGTGCAGACGGCGATCGATGCGAACACCGCGGCGGGGCTGCACACGCTCGTGTTCCTCGACATCGACGCACCGGCCGAGCGGTACCTCCGCGCGGACGCGGCCGCCGCACAGCTGGCGGAGGCGGCGCCCGAGCGCCTCGGCGTCGCCGTCGCACGCGCGGGCAGCCCGGACCCGCTCGTGCGGGCGGGCCCGCTGCGCTCGCTGGCGGCCGGTGCGTACGGGCCGCCGCTGCACATGGTGATCCTGCCGGGGGAGCTGCATCACATCGAGGCGGAGGCGTTGGCGGTCCTCGGTGACCATCCCGACCTGCTCACTCGATGAGCTGCCGCAGGTCGTGGTCCTCGCCCGTCAGCAGGTACAGCACGTCCTCGATGATCGTCACCAGCTCGGGCAGCTCCCGCAGCACCACGTAGATGAGCCCCACGAGCACGATGACCGCCAGCGCCTGCGAGATGATGCGGTCGGAGATGAAGAACGAGACCATGTACGGGTCGCTCGCGCCGAACAGCATGAGCACCTCATCGGTGAACCACTGCATGTACTGGTTGCCGAACATGATCGTGATGAACGAGGTGCGCAGCAGGTTGAGCGCGTAGATGATCGGCACGGCGATCGCCAGCGCACGCAGCTTGCGTGACCGCGGCGCCTCCACCGCGCCGATCAGCCCCGCGAAGGATCGACCGCCCCATGCTGCGCCGCGTCGCACCCGTGGGGACCCGCCTGGACGGGGTCATCATGGAGT
>JAVLBV010000006.1:0-42221 GCA_031580685.1 Haloquadratum sp.
GGTGGCGAAGACCCGCCGCTCCGATGAGCATGCCGCGCTCAAGCGGGCGGTCAACACGCTGCTGAAGAGCATCGATGACATCTCGCTCATCCGCGATGAGGTCATCCTGATCGGTGCGACGAACCACCCTGACCAGCTGGATGGTGCGGCGTGGCGGCGCTTCGATGAGATCGTCAACTTCCCGCTGCCGGATGAGCAGATGCGTGCGGACATCCTCTCGATCGTGACCGACCGCATGGAGATCGAGGAGTTCGATCCCGCGGCGATCGCCGCGGAGACCGAGGGGTTGACGGGGTCTGACCTCCGGATGGTGATGCGCGAGGCGGTCCTGGAGGCGCTCGCCGAGGAGCGGCGGCTGCTGACCCAGGGTGATGTGCTCGACGCGGTCGCCGACTTCGAGGAGCGTGACACGCTCAAGAACATGGACATGATGGTCCAGAACGGGAAGCCCATCGCCGGTGATGGCGGCGCGGCACACGAGCACGATCACGACCACAGTCACGGCCACGCCCACGGGCAGTGATCGCCCCCGCCGCCGTCGCGGGGTGACCGATGCACAGCATGGAGGTGACCCTGTTGGGGACCGGGGACACGACGGGGACGCCCACGGTCGGATGTGGGTGTGGGACGTGCGAGACCGCACGCGAGGAGGGGATCGAGCGCTCACGCTTCTCCGTGCACATCCGCAACCGCCGGACCGATGAGTCGATCCTCGTCGACTTCAGTCCGGACTTCCGGGCGCAGTTCGCCCGCCAGACGGTCCCGCTCCCGGACGCGGGGGTGATCACCCACATCCACTTCGACCATGTCGATGGCCTGGGCAACGCCTACCGCCTCTTCGAGCGGCTGCCCGTGTACGCCTCATCGGCACCGGGCATGGATGGCGAGCCATCGGTGGCGGCGACGGTCACAGAGAAGTACGCGTACCTCCGGCCCGTGGAGGTCATCGGCGTCGAGCCGCTGGTGCCACAGCGGGTGTGTGGGCTGGAGGTCACGCTGGTGCCTGTGGTGCATCCGCCGGTGCAGTCGTACGGGGTCGTGATCGCCGACCCCGAGCGGGACCGCCGCATCGCGATCTCCGGGGACACCGCCTACAGCATCGATGCTGCCGCCCGCGAGGCGTTCCGCGGTGCGGACCTGTTCCTCGCGGATGCGATCGTCCCCGCAGCACTCTGCGAGCGCCATCCGATGGGGGGTGCGGACCACACGGCCGGGGGGACGCCACGGACGTTCGGGACCAAGCACATGACCCGCGAGGGTGCGCTGGCGCTGGCGGAGGAGCTGGAGGTGGGGGAGGTGCGGCTCGTGCACACCGCGCACTACTACCCCCCGGATGAGGCGTTCGCTTCGGCGCTGGCGGTCGACGGCGAGGTCCACCGCATCTGAGCTCAGAACTCCCCGATGCGGCTCTGCTCGCGGGCGAACCCCGCCGCATCCGCCACCCAGGGTGTGCGGGCAGCGCGGACCTGCCTGCGGACATCCCTCGGTGGTGCGGCGGGGGTGTACAGGGGGCAGCCCTCCCCGCAGGTGTGTGCGGGGTCGATCGGGGTGGCGAGCTCCGCACAGCGTGGGGCGGCCGCCGCATCCAGCCGGAAGTGCGCACACCCCACAAGGGGGAACCGCCGCCAGCCACGGCCGTACGCGCGCTCGGCGAGACGCCGGCGCACACGGCGCTTCTGTGCGGGGGTGACCGCCTGGACCGGCACGTGATCGGAGCGGCGACCGGTGGGGACCATCGCCGGGGCATCGACCGGCAGTGGCTCAGGATCGCGGTGGACCGTGCGCGAACCCGTGGTGGCATCGAACTCCCAGACGCCCACCGGCGCGGGGATCCGGTTGAGATGCGCGCCGGTCACCGTCGACGCGGTCGCGACGACGACCGCATCGGCGACGGCGAGGCTCAGGTCGAAGCGGAGCTGCTCAGCCAACGCGCCAGGACGACCGAGATCCGGCTTGTTCTCGACCGCGAGGATCGGCCCGAACCAGTCGGCGGGGTAGGCGGTGGTGCGGCGGATGAGCGTGCGGCCCCCACGCCGCTCCCGCTCGATGAACCCGGCGGTGACGCCGGCATCGAGGATCGCCTCGCGATGGGGGGGCTCGACGGGGAGACACCGACCGACCGGCCGGGCCCGGCCGGTGGGGATCTCCGCGCGGATCAGCACATCAGGGATCGCGGTCGGACCGATCTGTGCGCGGGCATCGAACTGCGGGCCGGGCTCGATGCACACCACATCGAGGATGCGTCGACGGGCCCGCACCGGCGAGGCGCCGATCTGGCGGGCGATGATGGCATCACGGGCCCCCTCGAGGTGCGCACACAGCTGGAACTCGAACGCCGCCTCGGTGTGGACGTCCATCACTCCAGCCGGCGCCGATCGCCGGTGCCACCGGTGATCGCCGCCGCGATCGCCCCCTGCAGCGGTGCCTCGTTGCCCAGCGGGCTCAGCCGGATGTCCGGCACCGTGGTGATCGGCGCGCGCTCGATCGCCGCACGCACCGGTGCGACGACCGCCTCGGGGTTGTGGAGGGCGACCGACCCCCCGATCGAGATGATGAACGGTGCGTACGCGCGGATGACGGTCTCGATGCCGATCCGGTTCCAGCCGGTGATCCCCGCCAGGACGGCCTCCGCCAGCGGGTCATCGGCCGCAGCAGCGGCGAAGACCCCCGCCGCATCCACCGTCTCCAGTGGCATCTCGGTGTGATGCTGTGTGGTCTCTGCGAGGTGGCGGGCGTACCGTGGGATCGCCTCACCCGAGGCGTACGACTCCCAGTGCCCGGCCCCACCGCATCCACACGGCAGTGCCTGTGCGGGGTCGACGATGATGTGTCCGATCTCGCCCGCATTCGCATCCCACCCGCGGAGCACGGTGCCATCGACACAGACCCCCGCCCCGATCCCCGAGGAGATCGTCAGGTAGACCATGTTGTCGGGGTTCGTCGGCGCGTGGAACCGCTCCCCGATGACCCCCGCGGTGGCGTCGTTCAGGACGGTCACCTCGGCGTCGGGGTACGCGGTGGACATGGGTCCGAGCAGGTCGATCTGCTCGATGGGGAACGCGAGGTTCGGTGGGGAGACGACCGCCCCCTGCTGCATGTCCAGCGGGCCGAAGGTGGCGACCCCGACGCCGACGATATCCTCCGATGACAGCCCGGCATCCGCACACAGCGATGCGACCGCATCAAGCACCGCCGCGGTGATCGCCGCTCCGTCGGGACCCTGTGTCGTCGGCAGGGTCCGCTGGGCGATGACCTCACCGGACGCGCCGGCGATCGCGACACGCAGATTCGTCGCACCCAGGTCGACACCCACCGACCACACCATCAGAGCGGGGCCTCCTCGGGGCCGCAGCACGCACCGCACCGGTGGCGACGGTGGTTCGGTGGCACCGGTCCCGCTCAGAACTCCGGTGCGTCCTTGTCCATCTCACGCTTCAGTGAATCGCGCCGTGATTTGGCGTTCCGACCGGTCGCCTCGAGGAGGAACTCGTTCTTCGCGGCCACCGCGGCCCCAGCCGCCTCGAGGTCCGTGGGCGACAGCTCCGCAGGGTCACGCTCGATGAACTCGACCGCCAGGGTGTCCTTCTTGCCCGGATACGAGACCGCACCCGCGACGATCCGCTCGAACACCGGGTTGTCGGGTGTGCCGACGACGAACAGGTCACTCCCCTGATGCTCTGTGGTCTCGGTGATCGGCCCGAAATACGACTCCACCGATGCCCGGAGGTCGGGCATCCGCTCAGCGAGCGTCTCGCCGCGTCGCATCTTGTACTCTCTCATCTACTCACCCCTCGTCGAATCCCAGATTTACCAGTTTCGTCATCCCTGCCGCCTGGCACGTTCGGCGATGTAGCCCCCGCGGCAGGCCGGACAGATGTCACCGCTGCGCATCGACGTGAGCGTCGCAGCCACCGCGTAGCCACATGCCGGACAGTAGAACTCCACCGCCTCATCCGGCAGGTCTGCCACATCGACCGGCGCATCGGAGCCGCCCACCGTATCGACCGACCGGGTGGCGGGCCGCGCGGAGGTGACCCGGTCCACCGCCACCTGGTCGCGCTGAGATGTCCGCGGTGCGGCTGGCTCCTCCGTGGGGGGTGTGGGTGGATCGGGCGGCTGCTCCGTGGGGGGTGTGGCCGTCTCCGCTGCCGCATCGCCCGATGAGGCGGGTGGCTCGAGGATCTCCGCATCCTCCTCGGCGGGGTCGGCGGTCCCCGGATCGAGCGCGCCGGTCCCGGACTCCCCGGTGGACCCTTGGCTGGGCCGGAGGCTGGGGTCGAGGATGTCGTCCAGATGCGGGTCACCGGCGGTCGCAGCCGACTCGGGGGGGGTCGCCGCCGCCCCCGTGTCAGCACCCCGGATCGCGACCACCTCTGTGTTCTGACTGATCACCAGACGGTCACCGCACCGGGCACAGACACGGACCTCACGCTCGGTCGTGACCATCTCACCGCCACGCTCCTCGCGCATCCGCTCGGTCGTCGCCTCGCCGAACTGATGTCCGATGAGCTGGCACGTCAGTCCCATACCATCCCACAACTCGCATGGTTCAAAAGCATGTAGCACCGGACGGCGGACGTCGGGCTTTAGCCAGATGCGCCCCGAGCAGGGGTGATGACCGGCGGCTACCACCGTGACCTGGGGGGACAGATGATCGACACTGCCGATGCGATCGGTGTCGTCACGGACTACGGTCGCCCCACACGGACGGCGATGGCGGTCCGGAAGGGGGCGGGGGTGATCGAGCTGCGCTACGGGGTGATCGAGCTGCGGGGCGCCGACCGCGAGGCGTTCGTCAACAACACCGTGAGTGTGGATGTGCCGCAGACGGATGCGGCGGGGACCTACGGGTTCCTGCTCGACCCACAGGGGAAGATCATCGCGGACATGTACATCCTCGCGGGTGCGGACCGGCTCCTGTGCCTGGTCCACCCGCAGGTGACCGCGCAGATCGTCGATCAGTGGCAGGAGCGGGTGTTCATCCAGGATGTGGAGATCACCGACGCCTCGGACGCCTACAGCGTGATGGAGGTGCACGGGCCGCAGGCGACCGAGAAGGTCGCGAGCGTGCTGACCGGGCCGGGGGCGCCCGCGGACCCGTTCGATGTGGTCCGCGGGGCGATCGGGGAGGCGGGGGTCGTCGTGATGGCTGGAGATGGGCTGTTGGGCGAGGAGATGTTCATGATCGTCGGAGCGCGTGAGGCCGCTGAGGGGCTGTTCGACCGGCTGCTGACGATGGGGATCGGCGCGATCCCCTTCGGGATGGAGACCTACCGCACGCTCGCGATCGAGGCGGGGACACCGCTGTTCCCCGATGAGCTCGCAGGCGCCATCCCGAACACGTTCGACCTCGCCGTCGGGGTCGACTACGCGAAGGGGTGCTTCATCGGTCAGGAGGTCGTCTCGAAGGTGGCGAATCGGGGACGCCCCAGCCGGGAGCTGGTCGGGCTCCGGGCCCGTGGGCGGTTCCCGACAGCGGCGATCGTGGACGACGGGGCGGAGATCGGGCAGGTGACCGCCACCGGGCAGGTGACCGGTGGGACCGACTGTGTGGGCCTGGGCATCATCACCCGGGGACGGGTGCAGACGGGTGCGACGGTCACCGTCGATGCCGAGGAGGTGTCGGTCGTCGCACTCCCGGTCATCGAGGGGTCGCACCCGTCGGGGCGTCGGCCCCAGCCAGACCTCGTCGCCTCAGAGTCGGAGTAACCGGCGGATCTGCCGGCCCGAGAACAGGCTCGTCGGGCGGTCCATGTGCACGTCGATCTCCCCGCTGAGAGCGCGCAGCCCGAGGCGCTGCAGCGGGGCGGGGAGGTCGTAGGCCCGGCGGACCCACGCCCCCAGACGGACCTCGCGGGCGAGCGCCCGCCGCCAGCGGCGCTCGTACCGCTGCAGGGTGGCGGGGTCGGTGGGGTCGATCGCCGCCGCAGCGATGTCCGCAGCCTGCATCCCATAGAGGATGCCACCCCCGGTGAACGGCTTGGTCTGTGCGGCCGCATCCCCCACCACGAACCCCCGATCGCCGACCGTCGCGGCCGGGGGGCCGATCGGGATCGCCCCCGAACAGCGGTCGCTGAGCGAGACATCATACGCCGAGAGGAACCGACGGAATCGCGCCCGCAGATCGGCGCCCGGGGCGCCTGCGATCCCGTACTCCACACCCGCCTCACCGCGTGGGATCCGCCAGGCGAAGAAGCCGGGGACGATGAGATGCACGTCCACATGGTCCGCCGCATCAGGGGTGGGGTCGAAGCCCAACACGCCATGGAGCAGCTCGCCGGGTGGGTCGATGCCGAGCGCCCGCCGCGTCCGAGAGGTGGGGCCGTCCGCACCCACGACCATCCTGGCGTGGACGCCCAGCGGACCATCTGGTGTCTGCACCTCGACGTCGACATGTGCGGGGCCCGGCGTCACCGCCGTGACGGTGTGATGGGTGCGGACATCCGCACCAGCGGTGGTGGCCGCCTCTGCGAGCGCCCTGTCGAGCCCGACGCGGTCGATGACCACCGAGATCGTCTCCTCGCGGTAGAAGCGATGCCCGGGGGCATCAGGACCCCCCACATGGAACCGTGCAGCGGAGATCTCGTTCTGTCGGAGCCCGCGCGCCGCACCCGGTGGGAGGTACCGGTAGATGTCGGTGCTCACATGCCCCGAGCACGCGAGGGGGGTGCCCACCGCGCCCTGCTCGAAGGCGATGACCCGGTGCCCGCGGTCTGCGGCCTGGCGCGCGAACCGGGCACCGGCGGGCCCGACCCCGACGACCGCGAAGTCGTAGAGCTCAGCGGAGCTCATAGCATCGGGCGGGCCTCCCCGTAGGTGGCGATGCACACCGCCGCGTGTGCGGCCGCATCGGTGGGGCCATCGGCAGCCTCGACGTGCGTCAGTGGCGGCCGCTCCCACCCCCGTAGCTCGCAGCCGGCATGCAGGCCGGTCTCGACGCGGTCACGGAGGAGCGAGGCATCGCTGCCTGCGGCCTCATAGAACAGCCCCTGGCCCTCCCGATCGGTCCATCCGAGCACGGCCGCCACGGGCATCTCGCCCGCATCGACGGCGACCGATTCGACGACGAAGAGCTGCTCCCCCGCCGCACCCAGCGGGGGGATGGTCTCGACGCGGCGGACCGTCGCCTCCGGGGGGATCACGGAGGAGACCGACACGAGGTTGTACTCGTGGACGTTCGCTGCGGCGAGCGCCGCATCGTACGCGGCGAGGTCGGTGGGACCTGCGCCCACGCCGGTGCTGATGTGGATCACCCCATCGGCGGCCACAGCCGTCACCGGTGGTACGCAGGGCCCGCGATCGTCGTCGGCTGGCTCGCGTGGTCGATCTTCTCGTGTGCGGCGTCGAAGTCGGCCTCACACACCTCTGTGCGGCCCTCCCGGATCGCGAACATCCCCGCCTCCGTCGCCAGGGCGGCGAGATCGGCCCCCGAGAAGCTGCTGAAGCGCGCGGCGAGCACATGCAGGTCCACATCCGACGACAGCTGCATCTTCGCGGTGTGGATCCGCAGGATCTCCTCACGGCCCGCCGCCTCCGGCTTCGGCACCTCGATGAGCCGGTCGAACCGGCCCGGACGCAGGATGGCCTCATCGAGCATGTCCGACCGGTTCGTCGCGGCGATCAGGCGGATCTCGCCGCGCTCATCGAAGCCGTCCATCTCCGCGAGCAGCTGCATCATCGTGCGCTGGACCTCCGCATCCCCGGAGGTCTTCGAGTCGGTGCGCTTCGATGCGACCGCGTCGATCTCATCGATGAAGATCACCGCGGGCTCCCGGTTCGCTGCGAGGGCGAAGAGGTCCCGCACCAAGCGGGCGCCCTCACCGATGAACTTGCGGACGAGCTCCGAGCCCGCCATCTTGATGAACGTCGCGTCGGTCTCGTTGGCGACCGCCTTCGCCAGCATCGTCTTGCCCGTCCCCGGCGGGCCGTACAGCAGCACGCCCGCCGGTGGTTCGACGCCCACGGCGGTGAACAGCTCCGGCTTCACCAGCGGGTCCTCGACGGCCTCGCGCACCTCGCGGATCTGCTCGTCGAGCCCGCCGATGTCGTCATAGACCACATCGGGCGACTGCTGGATCTCCATCGCCTGCGCCCGCGCATCCGTCTCCACATCCATCACCAGCTGCACGGTGAACGAGTCGTCGATCGCGACACGGTCCCCGGCTTCGACCACTGAGGCGAGCTGCGGGCGGACCTCCGTGAGCACCTCCTGGTTGTTCCCATGCTGACGGATGATCGCCTGCTCATCGGACAGCTCCTCCACCGTCGCCAGGTAGAGCGAGCCGCCCTTGAGCATCTCATTCTCCTCCTTCAGCCGGGCGGCCTCCGCACGCAGCTCCGCCTGCAGTCCCGTCGCCTCATCCAGGCGGTCCCGCAGCTCCGCATGGATCGCCTCAAGCTCCGTCTGGTGGGCCTGCATCGCGGCGAGCCGCTCGCTCACCGTCATCTCTGGGTCGAGGTCCAACCGTGGTCGATCCGGCAGTGAGGGGCTCCGTGACATCCGTGTTGCTGACGCTTTGCAGAGCCGGTAAATGTGCCTTTGGGTCTACGGGGTGTCGAGATGCTCCCCCTGGAACTGCCCGTCGTACCCACCGTCGTGCTCGGCCTTCGCGAGCACCAGCTGTGCGACCCGGGCATCTGCGGCGATCGAGACCGGGGCCGTGACATCAAGCAGCCCCTCCCCGCGACCACGGTAGCCGCTGTCCCACACCGCGGTGTTGATCATCGCCCCGTTGCGCAGCAGGCTCGAGCGGGGGTACAGGAACCCCAGATGCCCCTCGGGGATCGCGATCTGCTCGCGATACCGGATGATGTAGCCCCCGGGATCGAGCCGGTAGCTGCCGTCGACCGGCGCGAGCTCCTCGCGGGCACCGACGGTCGTCTCCGTCTCACCGATGTGTCCCGGTGCCGTCGGGCTGAAGATCGCCGCCACCCGGAGGTCCACCCCGTTCGGCTGTGGCTGTGCCGCATCCACCGGGTGGAGCTGGCCTGCGACGTACGTGCCGGCGCGAAACATACCCGCATCTCGCAGGTCCACCGCTTTACTCTGGTGCACCGCGAGGACCGCCCCACCCATCCAGAGGCTGGACAACGGCGGGCTTATCAAGATACGTCATGAAGGTGCGCGTGATATGGGACAGACGCTCACGGAGAAGATCCTCGCGGACCACCTGGTCGAAGGAGAGCTCGAGCCGGGGACGGAGATCGGCATCTCGGTCGACCAGGTCCTGACACAGGATACCACGGGGACGATGGTGTGGCTGCAGTTCGAGGCGCTGGAGCTCGATGAGGTCCAGACCGAACTTGTCGCGCAGTACTGCGACCACCAGACGTACCAGTTCGACTTCAAGAACACCGACGATCACCGCTTCCTCCGCTCTGCGGCGGGGGTCTACGGCGCGTACTTCTCGCGGCCGGGCAACGGGATCTGCCACAACGTGCACAA
Source organism: Haloquadratum sp. (assembly GCA_031580685.1). Taxonomy (GTDB): domain Archaea; phylum Halobacteriota; class Halobacteria; order Halobacteriales; family Haloferacaceae; genus Haloquadratum. The sequence continues at coordinate 9,446 of JAVLBV010000006.1, forward strand.
GGAGAACTTCGCAGCACCGGGCAAGACCCTCCTGGGGTCGGATTCGCACACCCCGACGCCCGGCGGGTTGGGCCAGCTCGCGATCGGGGCGGGCGGCTTGGACATCTCGGTGGCGATGGGTGGGGGTGCGTACTACGTGGAGATGCCAGAGGTCGTCAACGTCCGGCTGGAGGGGGAGCTGTCGGGGTGGGCGACGGCGAAGGATGTGATCCTCGAGATGCTCCGACGGCTCTCCGTGAAGGGAGGGGTGGGGAAGGTGTTCGAGTACACCGGCCCGGGTGTGGCCACACTGAGTGTGCCCGAGCGGACGACGATCACCAACATGGGCACGGAGTTGGGTGCCACCTCGTCGATCTTCCCCACCGATGACCGCACGCGGGAGTACCTCGCCCGACAGGGGCGTGAGGCCGAGTACGTCGAGCTTTCCGCGGACGCGGATGCGGAGTACGCAGACGAGCTCGTGATCGACCTCAGCGCACTCGAGCCGCTGATCGCGCTCCCGTCGATGCCGGACGATGTCGTCCCGGTACGGGAGGTCGTGGGCACGCCGGTCCAGCAGGTGATCGTCGGGTCGTGCACGAACGGTGGGTACGAGGACATCCTGCCGGTCGCGAAGATGCTCAAGGGACGCGAGGTCGACCGGCGCACCGATGTCGTCATCGCACCGGGCTCGAAGCAGGCGTCGGAGCTGCTCGCGCGGGAGGGGTGGACGGCGGAGCTGATGGCCGCTGGTGTGAACTTCTCAGAGGCGACCTGTGGGGCCTGCATCGGCATCGGGCACGTCCCCGCCTCGGACTCGGTCTCCCTGCGGACGTTCAACCGGAACTTCGAGGGACGCTCGGGGATCGAGGATGATGCGGTGTACCTGTGCTCACCCGAGGTCGCCGCCGCGGCGGCGCTGACCGGGGAGATCACCGATCCCGGTGACCTCGAGGGCATCAGTCCACCGGGTGTGGAGCTCCCGAAGGCGTACGATGGGTCGACGGTCGACATCATCACCCCGGAGGACCCCGTCGATGAGCAGCTCATCAAGGGGCCCAACATCGGCTCCGCACCGATCGGCGAGCCGATCGAGCCGGACGTCGGTGGCGAGGTGCTGCTGAAGATGGGTGACAACATCACCACCGACCACATCATCCCCGGGACGGCGGAGGTGCTGATGTACCGGTCGAACATCGAGAAGCTCTCTGAGTTCACCCTCTCACGCGTGGATGACAGCTTCGCCGAGCGGGCGATGACCGCAGGTGGCGGCGTGCTCGTCGCCGGGGAGAACTACGGACAGGGGTCCTCGCGGGAGCACGCGGCGATGTGTCCGCTGTATCTCGGTGTGGAGGCGGTGGTGGCGCAGTCGTTCGCTCGGATCCACAAGGCGAACCTGATCAACTTCGGGATCATCCCCCTCGAGATCGATGCGGAGACGTACGACCAGATCGAGCAGGGCGAGTCGCTGCGCGTCGATGATGATGCGCGGGAGGCGGTCCTGGGCGGGGCGACGAGCGTGACGATCGCGGGTGAGGGCTGGGAGGCGACGGCGGAGCTGGACATCTCCGCGCGCGAGCGCGAGATCCTCGCCGCGGGTGGCAAGCTGCGGCTCACGCGGGACCAGTTCGACACCGGCGCAGGCGGGGCCGCACCGGCGGACGACTGACCCCACCGATGGGGGGTCCCTCCTCGAGGGTGGCCGTGCATGGACCGGATGCGGACGCCTGGTCCATCCGAGCCGCGCGACAGGAGGATGTCCACGCCATCGCGGCGATCGAGGCGGCGTGCTTCCAGCAACCCCTGCCGTACCGCTACATCCAGCAGTCGGTCGAGGGTGCACGGGTGGGGGTGGCGACAGCGGAGGGTGCTGTCGGTGGGTTCGTCATCTACCGGATGGTCCCCACCGCCGCCGGACGCCGTGGGCACCTCGCGGACCTCGCCGTGGGGGCATCGGTGCGGCGACAGGGGCTCGGCCGTGCACTGCTGCGATGGGCGCTCCGACGTCTGCGTGGGTGCACGGAGGTGTGGCTCGAGGTGCGGGCTTCGAACCACGTGGCCCGCGCCCTGTACGCATCCGCCGGGTTCACACCTGTCAGTCGCCGGCGGCGCTACTACACGGATGGGGAGGATGCGCTGGTGCTGACCCGCGCGATGGGCAGAGGCCCCTGATGCGGGAGGACTGTCAGGGGCCTGCGGAGCCCACCGCGGTGCGAGAGGGGTATGCGACGGTGATCCCGACGGCGAAGGTCGTCCTCGCCGAGGTGGCGAACGGACTGGGGTTCGACCGGCAGACCTACACCGAGCGGATCGACGCCTCGATGGTCGAACGGGTGGCGAACGTGCTCTTCGCCGCAGAGCTCCCGGTCGCATGTGCAGAGGCGGAGCGGTTCGAGAGCTACCGGCAGCATGTCGATGCGGCGGTGATCTCCCTGGGTGCGGCCCCGGCGGAGATGGTCTGCTGGCACCACGCTCGGGTCGCACAGGTGATCATCGCCGCGGGCTACCACGATGCAGAGGAGGCGACCAGCGAGGTCGTCCGTCGGGCGGCGTTCAACCGCTGTTACCGACCCATCATCGAGGGGGACTGAGATGCCCGACGACGGGCGACGGTACGCGCCGGTGGACGCGCCATCGTGGCCCGTGACCGAGAGCGTGACCGAGTATGAGACCACGTGGTACACGGGCGGGTACGACATGGTGGTCCATCCGGATGGGTCACAGAAGCGGTACTACTGGGCGGAGCTTGCGGCTGCGGTCGTGATCGTCGCGGTCACCGAGGACGCGGTCGTCTGCGTCGAGCAGTACCGCCCGACGATCCGGCAACGCCACCTGGAGCTCCCCGCGGGCATCGTCGAGGCCGACGAGTCGTATCCAGCGGCGGGTCGGCGCGAGCTCGAGGAGGAGACCGGCTACCTCGCGGGGACGGTCGAGGAGCTGCAGCGGGTGTGGTGCGCGACGGGGCTGCTCCGCCATGAGCGGGCGTACGTCATCGCCACCGACCTCGAGCCCACCCGACAGCGGCTGGATGCCAACGAGTATCTCGAGGTCCGGGAGGTGCCACGGTCGCAGGTGCTGGCGCACGTCAGGCGGCAGCCGACGAATGAGGCCACCATCGAGGGGATCCTCCTGGCGAAGGAGGACGGCTACCTGTGACGCTACGCGACGGAGAAGCCCTTCTCGCGGAGGAAGTCCTCGACGCGCCCGGTGTGGTTGCCCTGTAGTTCGATGGAGCCGTCCTCGACGGTGCCCCCACAGGCGAACTTCGATTTGAGATCCGAGGAGAGATTGTCCATATCCACATCACGCGGGTCGAACCCCTCGATCACCGTCACCTCCTTTCCATAGCGGCGCTCGTCGATGCGGATGGTGATCTCCTGGGACTCTTTGGCGACGTCCTCGCAGACGCAAAGTTCCTCAGGGAGCCCGCACGTCGAGCAGACTTCCGACATTACAACCGTCAGGTACCCGATGTGCGTACTAAACAGTATCGGGAGCCTCGCGGCGGATATCGGGGATTCCGGGGGCCTGATGCTGCCATCGACCGGCGAGACGCTGCCGATGCCAATCTTCATGTCCACCCATCACCGGCTCAGCACATGGTCAGCCTCACCGAGTTCGTGATCATGCTGGGGATGAGCATCATCGAGCTGGTGGTCACCTTCGCCACGGAGGTCTTCCTGGGGGTCGACCCGATCACCGCGGTGATCTTCCTCGTCGGTGGGGCGCTGACCACCGCCGCTGTCGGCTTCTTCGGGGTCCTCGTCATGGGTGCAGCGATCGATGCGGTGACCGGCTAGGGCTCACACCAGCTCCGCGAGGAGGTCGATCGCCGTCAGGGGTGTCGGTCCGAGGGGGGCACCCAGGACCACACCATCCGTGTGCTCGCGCACCGCCTCGAGCCTCGCCGCCACGCTCGCAGGCTCGCCGGCGATCGCGAACGCATCCAGCATCCGCGGGGTCACCCGCTCGAAGGCCGCCGCGTGCTCGCCCGACGCGAGCGCCGCTTGGATCTCGGAGGCGACGTCCTCGTCGATACCGTGGCGCTCGAGCACCGGGGGCGCCGCCCCAGCTGCGATGAACGCCACCGGCGGGCGTGCGGCCGCGCGTGCAGCATCCGCATCACCGTCGATGCTCACACTCGCATACGCGTGGAGCCTGCTGTCTCCGGCGTCCGGATCCCGGTCCTGCCGGCCGATGTCGAACTGCTCACGCGCCCAGCGGAGGTCCGCCGGATGTGACCCGTTGAACAGCAGGCCATCCGCCCGCTTGCCCGCCATCCGGCACATGTGGGGCCCCTCACCACCGACGTACACCGGGATCGGCCCCTCGACGGCGTAGTTCAGGCGCACATCGGTCGCCTGGAAGCGCCCCGCATGGTCGACGGTCGCGCCGTCCCACAGCCGGCGCGCCACCTCGAACGCCTCGAGCACCGACCGCAGGTCGCGGTCGTCGGCGAGGCCCAGTCGCCCCAACACGGTGGGGTCGCCCGGGCCGATGCCGAGATGGACCCGCCCTGGTGCCACCTCGCTGAGCGTGGCGAGCTGGCTCGCCAACGTGACCGGATGCCGCTCATATGGGTTGACCACACCGGGGCCGAGACGGATGTGCTCGGTGGCCTCGAGCAGCAGCGCCGCGACGGTGACCGGGTCCCGGTTGTCGTGGTGTGAGGAGACGAACGCCGCGTCGATCCCCCCCGCCTCGGCGGCCTGCGCCCGCTCGATGAGCTGTGCGATCGGCGCATCTGGGACCAGCTCCATCCCCCATGTGAACGTCTGGTTAGCCATCGTACGTCCATCCCTCCAGGGCCTGCCTGATAAGGTCTGTCTCAGGCGCACGGAAGTGCGCATCTGAGGCGCCGTGATCGCCCCATTCGAACCCGGTGATGACCGCCACCGGGGTGCCGCCTGCGCCCTCGCCCATCACGAGGTTCGCCGCCGCAGCGAGCTCATCGATCACGTTCTCCACGGTCGAGCTCAGGAGGCGGTCGGAGCGGTCCGACTCGCCGCGCCAGTCACGCGCAGGGTGCAGGCCGTGCCAGCCGATCGCCACACCGCGCTGCCCGTGCCGGAAGGGCCGTCCACAGGTGTCGGTGATGATGACGCGGTCTGTCGGCAGCCCGGCTGCGATCTGCTGGGCGCTGGCGGAGGGGTCCTCCGGGAGCAACAGCAGGTCCGCACCATCGGTGTTGGAGCGGTCGATGCCCGCGTTCACGGTGATGTGACCGAAGTGGGTCTGCGTGAGCAGGAACGGTGCCTCCAGCAGCAGTGCCGCGCTCTCACGCAGGACCGCCTCCGCGAAGCGGGGGTCTTTGGGTGAGCCGGTGACCGCTTCGAGCCGCGCGGCGATGGCGTGCGCGCGCGATGATGGCTCGTACGCCTCAAGGGCCCGCGTGCGGCCCTCGGACTTCGAGACGACGGTCGATGCGATGCAGACGACCGCATCGCTGTCGAGCGTCGCGTGGTCGGTGACGACCGCGGCGAGGTCATCGCCGGCTGCGACCGTGGGCATCCCCGCCACCGCGTCCACCTGCATGCAGACGGTTGGACACGGCCGGGTAAAACGGGGCCCATCCATCGACACCGCTTCAAGCACGGCGGTCTGTGCACAGCGTGGTGGCGATGATGAGAGTTACCCCCACCGAGCCAAGGATGACGATCACCGATCCCTGAGCCACCCTATCGTCACGGCAAAGCCACTGCGGACGTGTTCTGGTGCATGCCCGTCGGCACCATCTCCGCTTCCGAGCTGCAGGCGCGACTCGAGGGGCCAGAGCCCCCGCAGGTCATCGACATCCGTCACCCCGCCGCGTACGCGCGTGGACACATCCCGGGCGCGGAGAACGTCCCGTTCGTCGACCTGATCAGCGAGATCGACGCGGTCAGCTGGGCGGACCAGATCGTCGTCGTCTGTCCCCACGGGGAGTCGTCCATGCAGGCGGTGCAGCTGATCGATGCGTACGCGGGCGTCGACGGCGAGGCGGCCGTGCTGAATCTGACCGGGGGGTACGCCGAGTGGGCGGGACCGATGGTCACCGACTAGACGAACTGCCGGAGTGGGTCGCGCCGGAGTGCGACGAACCGGTCATCCAGCGCCTCACGCAGTGCCACGAGGTCACCGTGGGCCGCGGCGATGGGTGCGAACTGATCACGCCACTGCTGCCAGGGGGGTGGCAGCCCGAAGCGGTCTGCGATCGCATCCAGCTGCGCATCACGGTCATCGAGCTTGTCGCACTTGTTGACCGCGAGGATGACGAACACCCCGAGCTCGTCGAGGAACTCGTACAGCTCGATGGTGTGCGGCAGCTCCCCCCGCTCGGCATGACGGTCGATGATCTCCACGGCGGCGTTCGCATCGAGCACCAGCACCGCCGCGAGGACCGCATCCGCGTGTGACTCGAGATACCCCACGAGGTCGGTCAGGATCGCCTCCTGCTGCTCGCGGGCGACGCCCGAGAGGAAGCCGAAGCCGGGCAGGTCGGTGAACATGAAGTCGTGCTGGGGATGGGTGTAGTGCGCGGGGGTCCGCGTCACCCCCGGCTTGCGACCCGTCTGGAAGCGGTCGCTGCCGGTCAAGCCCCGCATGATCGTCGATTTGCCCACGTTCGACCGACCCACGAAGACGACCTCCTCGTGCGGGGGGCGCTCAGCGGCCTGCATCATCCCTGCCGCGACGGCGGCAGCTCCGGCGTCTCCGCCACCACCCCGAGCGCCGCCGTGATCACCGCATCCACCCCCACGTCGCTCTCGATGCTCATGTTGTACGTCGCCTCGGGCATGGGGGTGACGTCCGCCTTGTTGTTCACCATCAGCACGGGTGTCGCTGTCGGCTCGAAGGTCGCCGACAGCGACCGGTGCAGCTGGCGCTGGTCCGCCAGCGGGTAGCCACAGCGCTCGGAGGCATCATAGAGGAAGACGACCACATCGGCCAGATGTGTCAGTGCGCTCACCGCCTGGTCCTCGATCGCGTTGCGGTCGGCGGGGGGGCGGTCCAACAGCCCCGGGGTGTCGACCAGCTGCACCGGGTGTCGATCCAGCTCGAGGTGGCCCACATGGATCGTCGTCGTCGTGAACGGGTACGCGGCGGTCGGCGTGTCTGCCCGCGTCAGGGCGTTGACGAAGGAGGTCTTCCCCACGTTCGGGTACCCCGCGACCACCACCGTCGGGTGCTCAGGCCGGATGTCCGGCAGTCGCCGGAGCGTGTCGCGAGCCGCCCCGACCGCCCGGAGGTCGTCCCGCACCGACTCGACCACATCGGCGAAGCGCGCGAACGCCTGCTTGCGGTAGCGGCGGGCGGTGGCGACCTCGGTGCGGCGGAGTCGGGGCTGGTACTCACGTCGGAGCCGGCCGACCTGAGTCGCCGCCCACTGCGTGTGTGCGAGCTGCTGTCGGAGCGTGTCGACACCGACCAGCGCATCGGCCATCTCGTAGTAGAAGGGGTCGACCTCGTCGAAATCCGGCCACACCCGCCCCACCTGCTCGAGGTTGTCCGACAGGATCGATGCCGCGGTCTGCAGCATCGACTGCTGGGCCAACAGCCCCTGCTTGGACCGCCCCGCACGTGCGGCGCGGCTGAACGCCTTCTCGATCAGCTCGGAGGCGCGAGGGGTCGTCGGGATGGACTCGAAGTACATGGGGATCGCCGGTGTGCGTCGGCAGTATGACACACCCAGCGCCTCAGGCTTCTATACCTGTCGAGGTCAGCGTGTGCGGTCGAGGTACTCCTGCTGGATGGCGATCACCGCCGCCGCATCGGGCGCCGCGGCGTACCGGCGCAGCGGCTCCTCGTTGAGCTCCAAGAAGGTGTGCCCCCAGCGGAACGGGGCGAGCAGTGCTGCAGCACGCTCGGGGGCGCCGAGGATGTACACCGCAGCCGCGAGCGCCTCGGCGGTCGTCAGCGCGAACGGGCGACCGAAGTTGATCGGGTTGCCCGCGACCAGGTACGGAAGCGCCCGCCGGGTGAGGCCTGCGGGCACGCGCTGCGCATCCACCGAGGTCCACGAGCAGTCCACCGCGATCACCCGCGCGGGGGTGGGCAGATCAGGCGCGAGTGCGTACGCGCTGGTCGGGTCCAACACCACGCCCTCTCCGGGCGCATCCGAGGGTGCGACGAGCTCGGCGTGGTCGAACTTCGCCAGCCGCCGTGCGGTGCACTTCTCGGGGTCATCATCGCCCACATACAGGATCGTCAGCGGGCGTTCGCCCGCCGCGGGCGGGGTCGTCCCGGGCGACGATGCGCGCTCAGTCACGGAGCCCGGCACCGACGGCGGTCTCGCCGAAGTGGACCCCACCGGTGATCTCGTGCCGACCACGCATGTACGGTCGCAGCACCGGCGGGACCGTGACGGTCCCCTCCGATGTCTGGTAGTACTCCAGGATGGCGACCATGATGCGGGGTACCGCGAGGCCCGACCCGTTGAGGGTGTGGAGGTACTCCGCCGATTCATGCCGCTCGGGGCGGTAGCGCAGCCCCGCGCGGCGCGCCTGGTAGGCCCCGAAGTGCGAGACGCTGGAGACCTCGAGCCACCGGCCGCCCTCCGGTGGACCATCGGCCATCTCGTCCGCTGGGGCCCACACCTCGATGTCGTACTTCTTGCGCTGGGTGAACCCGAGGTCGCCGGTGCACATCTCCAGGATGCGATACGGCAGCTCGAGCCCCTGCAGGACGGCCTCGGCCTCGGCGACGAGGCCATCGAACCGGTCCGGGGCGTCCTCCGGGGTGGTGAAGTTCACGAGCTCGACCTTGTTGAACTGATGGACCCGCACGATCCCACGGGTCTCGGTGCCGTGCTCTCCCGCCTCACGCCGGAAGTTGGGGGTGTACGCCTGCAGCTTCAGCGGGAGCTCGTCCGCCAGCAGGATCTCCTCGCGGAACATGTTGGTGACCGGCACCTCCGCGGTCGGACACAGCCACAGGTCCGTCGGCGCGTAGGGATCCGTGTTCGACCCACCCAGCCGATACGCATCCTCGGTGAACTTCGGGAACTGCCCGGTGCCCTCCATCGCCGTCGATCGCACGGGGATGGGCGGGAACACGTCGATGTAGCCCTGCTCGCGATGGACGTTCAGCATGTACTGGATCAGTGCATGCTCCAGCATCGCCCCCTCCCCGACGGTGAAGTAGAAGCCACCACCGGCGACCTTCGCCCCGCGGTCGAAGTCGAGGATCCCCAGCGACTCGCCCAGGTCATAGTGCGGGATGACCGGGTCGGGGAGGCTGCGGATGGTCTCGAAGCCCCACCGACGCAGCTGCACGTTGTCCGACTCGTCCTCCCCGACAGGCACCGCGGGGTCGGGCAGCTGCGGGATGCGCATGAGCGCCTCGATCAGCTCACGCTCCAGCGCCTCGGTCTCCGCCTCGAGCTCATCCAGGGCGGCGTTGACCGACTGTGACCGGTCGATCGCCGCAGCAGCGGCGGCGTCCTCACCCGCCGCCTTGAGCTCGCCCACCTCCCGCGAGATCGTGTTGCGCTGGTGCCGGAGGTCGTCGACCTCCTGCTTCTGCGCGCGCCACCGTCCGTCGAGTTCGAGCACCGCATCGAGGTCCACATCCGCCATCCCCTTCTGCGCCATCGCGACACGGACACGGTCCGGATCTTCGCGCAGGAGGCGGCGGTCGATCATGCCACAGGTTCAGAATGTGCCGGCAAAACCGTGTCGCATCCGCCGAATCTCATGGTTTATACGGGACTGTTGGGTGAGATGGGTATGGCCTCTGGGGAACCGGTCAGGGTGGACGCAGCCGAGGGATGGTGGATGCTCGAGATGGAGATGTATGGGACCCAGGGATACGGCGTGGTCTACGTGCTGGAGGCGGCCCACCCGGTGGTGGTCGACACCGGACTGGGGCGCAACACCGCATGGATCGTTGCGCTCCTCGAGGAGCATGGCGTCGACCGCACCGATCCCATCTCCATCCTGGTGACACACGTGCATCTCGATCACGCCGGCGGTGTGGGGCGCCTCTGTGCGGCCTTCCCGCAGGCTGAGGTGTACGTCCACGAGCGGGGCGCCAGACATCTGAGCGAACCGGATCGCCTCGTCACCGGGACCAAGCAGGCTGTGGGGCACATGTGGCGGTACTACGAGGATCCTGTGCCGGTGCCCCCCGAGCGCATCACCACCGTCGGCGATGGCGACCACATCGACGCAGGCGGCCATCCGTTCGCGGTGCGTGCAGCACCCGGACATGCGCCGCACCAGGTCACCTTCCATGACCAGGATGCAGACGTGATGTTCTGCGCCGACGCCATGGGCATCCGGATCCCCGGGACCGGCCGGGTGATCGCCTCCACTCCGCCCCCGCAGTTCGACCTCGCGCTGGCGCGAGCAGACGTCGCGATGATCGCCGAGGAGGCGCCTGCGACGCTCTGCTATGCCCACCACGGGCACCGACCGTTCGAGCCGGCGGTCGCCGACCGGTACGATGACATCCTGCAGCGGTTCGTCGCGGAGACGGCTGCGGCGTTGGAGACACAGTCGCTGGAGGATGTCATCGATGCGGTCACCGCCGACTACGATGCGGAGGCCGTGTGGGGCGCAGAGAAGACCCGGGCTGAGGCGTCGCTCAACGTGCGTGGCATCGCCGCGATGGACCCCTGAGAGGGGTCAGTCGTCGGCGGGTGCGGACGCCCCGGAGCTGACACCCGTGCCCGGACCGATGTCGATCCCGAGTGCCTCGAGGCGCTCATCGGGCACCACCCCATCGACCCACTGACGGCGGGCGTAGTACTCCTCCTTCATCTCCTCGAGCTCGCACAGCTGCCCCTCCGACGCACCCTGACCGGGCACCGCCTCCTCGCCCTCGATGAACCGCCCCGGCAGCGAATCATCCGCCCCGTCGAAGCCGGCGAGGTTGTTGTAGTACCGCTCGAGGGTGTAGATGCGGTCACCCGTCTCGAGCAGCTCCTCCTCGGTCACATCGAGTCCGGTCATCCCGTTGTACTGCAGGACGTACTCCTCGATCCCCTCGGCGAACGCGTTGAACTTGCAGATGTCGAAGGAGTCCGAGACCGCATGGAGGTCCTGGAACAACGCACACAGCTCACCCTTGCCCTCCCAGTCGTGGGGGTCCACCTTCTCTGGGATCCCCAGGATCTCCGCTGCCGGGGTGTACCCCCGGAGGTGACACGCACCGCGGTTGGAGGTCGCATAGCCGATGCCCATCCCCTTCATCGACCGGGGGTCGTACGCAGGGATGGTCTGGCCCTTGACAGCCAGTGAGTTGTTCTGTGCGTCATGCGCCTCGGCGACCCGGCGGGGGCCCTCCGCGAGCAGCCGCCCCAGCTCGGAGGTGTGCCGGCCCATCTGGTCGAGCAGGTCGATCATGTGCTCGGTGTCGCCCCACTCGATACCGTCATCCAGGTCCGCCAGCTTGCCCTGCTCGGTCATCTCCATCGCCATGGCGATCATGTTGCCCGCCTCGATCGTGTCGACACCGAGATCGTTGCACATGTTGATCATCACGGCGATGCTGTCGCGGTCATCGTTCATCGAGTTCGGCCCGAGCGCGAACGCAGACTCGTACTCGTAGGACTCCCCACGGACGTTCAGCTCCTCACCCTTGTGCCGGTACGTCACCTCGACCTCCTTCTTGCAGGCGACCGGACAGGAGTGACAGGTGGGTTCGTCCACCAGGATGTTCTCCCGGACGTTCTCCCCGGAGACCCGCTCTGGGTCGATGTTCGGGGACGACGCATCGGCGGCCGTCTCGGAGTGCGCCGACGTGAACCGGCCGTTGCGGGTCGGCAGCCCGTCCATCTCCTCGGTGAGGTTCATCAGCACGTTCGTGCCGAACAGCGAGAGACCACCCTCGTTCGGGGCGGTCACATCGTTCTCGCGGATCAGCTGCATGGCCTGCTGATACCCCTGCTTGAACGTCTCGGGGTCCTTCGGCTTGGGCATCCGCGTGCCCGCCTTGATGACCACGGCCTTCAGCTGCTTCGCACCCATCACGCAGCCGGTGCCGCCCCGGCCGGAGGACCGGTCGTCCTCGTTGACGATGCAGGCGAAGCGCGTGCCGTTCTCCCCACCGGGACCGATCGCCATCGCCGAGAGGTCCCGGCCGAACGTGCCGTCGATCTCCTCCTCGATCGCCGCCATCGTGTCGTGGACGCCCTGTCCCCACCATGCCGACGCATCGCGGATCTCGACCTCACCATCCTCGACGTAGAGGTACCGTGGCCCATCCGCAGCACCCTCGACGAGCAGGCCGTCGAAGCCGGCCCACTTCAGACGCGCTCCGGACCATCCACCGTGATGGGAATCGGTCACGGTCCCCGTCAGCGGTGATTTGGTGCAGATCGCGATGCGGCCACTCATCGGGGCCTGTGTCCCTGTCAGCGGGCCGTTCATGAACGCGAGGAGGTTGTCCGGGCTGTCCGGGTCAACCTCCGGACCCTGGTCGAAGACGTACTTCACACCGAGACCGCGACCCCCGATGTACTTGCGTGCGGCATCCTCTGGGATGGATTCGTATGCGACCGACTCGTTGGAGAGGTCGATCCGTGCCACGTGATCTTGGAATCCGCCTTGGTCTGTCATAGTATGTGCCTACACTTACCATGGTCCTGTCAGACAAAGAGGGTTCAGGCCACCCCGTAATCAATAATCGTTACACATCAGATGCGCCCGGTGGGGCTAAATCCACCGCACCTGTGGTCGGGGCATGAGCACGCCGAGCCCCGAACCCCGCGAGGATCATCGGGGCATGGACGCACACAACGCGGTGATGCGCGAGATCCGGGGGCTGAACGAGCAGTCGTACGCGCCAGATGCGCCCACCCGGGTGTGGATGGACGAGGACAACACACCGGCGGGGATCGTCCGGTCGCTGACGATCATCATGAACACCGGGGGGTGTCGGTGGGCCCGCGCTGGCGGCTGCACGATGTGCGGGTACGTGGCCGAGTCCGTGGAGGGGGGGACGGTCGCACACGCGGACCTCATGGCACAGATCGACGCGGCCCTCGCACATGAGGCGGGGGCTGCAGAGACCCCTGCCGCGCAGGTGAAGATCTACACCTCCGGATCGTTCCTGGATGACCGGGAGGTCCCCCCGGAGACCCGCGAGGCGATCGCGGCGCGGTTGGGCCCGCGGGATCGGATCGTGCTCGAGTCGCTTCCGGACTTCGTCGAGCCGCAGAAGCTGCGTCCGTTCCTCGCACAGGGGATGGCCACTGACATCGCGATCGGCCTGGAGACGTCCTCCGACCGCATCCGGCGGGATGCGGTGAACAAGTACTTCGCGTTCGAGGCGTTCGAGCAGGCCGCAGCGGCGGTGGCGTCCGCGGGCGCAGCTGCCGACCCTCCAGCGGGCATCAAGGCGTACCTGCTGCTGAAGCCACCGTTCCTCGCGGAGGGGGAGGCCGTCGAGGACATGATCAGCTCCATCCGTGACTGTGCGGCCACCGCGGGTGTGCACACCGTCTCGATGAACCCGACCAACGTGCAGTCGTACACGATGGTGAACGAGCTGTACCGTGCGGGCGGGTATCGTCCCCCATGGCTGTGGTCGGTCGCGGCGGTGCTCCGGGAGACGGCTGCGGACCCGGTGCTCGTCGTGTCCGACCCCGTCGGTGCAGGGGCCGATCGCGGTGCACACAACTGCGGGGAGTGCGATGACCTGGTCTACCGGGCGATCAAGGACTTCAACCTCCGGCAGGACCCGTCGGTGTTCGATGAGGTCAGCTGCACGTGTGAGTCCGCATGGGACTTCGTCATGGCGGAGGAGACGGGGTACAACCAGCCGCTGATCAGCTGAGAGGGCGGGCCAGCCCCGCGAGGATCGCTGCACCGTCGGTCGAGTGGGACACCCCCGAAACGGTGGCCCGCTCCGGATGTGGCATCATCACGGCGGTGCTCGGGTGCGCCCCGATGACGGCCGCGATGTTCCCCACGGACCCGTTCGGGTTCGCCGCCGGTGTGACCGCGCCGGAGGCATCACAGTACCGCAGCAGGATGCGGCCGTCGGCCTCGAGCCCCGCGACCGTCTCCTCGTCGGCGAGGTACCGGCCCGCACCGTGGGCGATGGGCAGGTGCAGGACGTCCCCGACCTCCAGCGCGGCGGTGAACGGGGTCGCAGTCGTCTCGACCCGGCAGTGGACCCATTCACACCGGAACCGCGCCGACGTGTTCGTCGTGAAGCTCCCGGGGACGAGTCCACGCTCTGCGCCGACCTGCGCGCCGTTGCAGATGCCGAGCACCGGCACGGTCCCCAGCCGGTCCTCGACGTGTGCCATGATGGGCGAGCGTGCGGCCATCGCCCCCGGCCGCAGGTAGTCACCGTAGGAGAACCCCCCCGGCAGCACGACCGCCGTCGCGTCCGCAGGCAGTGCGTCCGCGTGCCAGATCCGCTGTGCTGCAAGCCCGATGTGGTCGGTGGCGGTCACCACATCGCGGTCGCAGTTCGACCCCCCGAACTGGATGACAGCGACGCTCACCGGGGGTGTACCTCGACATCGTAGCTGTGGAGTGTGGGGTTCGCGAGCAGCTGCTCTGCCATCGCGGTGGCCGTCGTCTCCGCCGCATCCGCAGAGGTGGCATCCAGCGTCACCTCGAAGCGATCCGCATGTGTGAGCGCCTCATGCTCGAGGCCGAGCCGCCTGAGCGCCGCAGAGGTCGTCTCCGCCTCCGGGTCGAGCACACCCGTCTTGAGCCGCACGGTGACCACCGCAGAGTACCGGGGCATACCGGACGCTGCACCCGTCAGCGCATTAGCTGTTCTGACCATCGATGAGCGCATCGACACGCTGGGCCGCCGCCGACAGATCCCCGACGCCGAAGTGGTCCCTGCCGGTGTAGCCGTCGGCACCCGCCTGGTACAGCCGTTCGACCGCCGTCTTGAGCGCCGATGGGAGTCTGGGTGGCTCCACGTCGACGGCCGCCTGCCAGCCGGGGCCGTCGGTGCGCTTGGCCTCCCGGATGGCTCGGTACCAGCCTGGGGCGGCCTCACGGTAGTGCATCCGGAGCACCTCCTTCGAGACGGGGACCCCATCATACCGGAAGCGGTTCTCGTCGAACGTCCCCGCCACATCAGCCACGCGCAGCTCGCCCGCCGCATAGAGGCACTCGATCTTCCCGTCGAGATGGTCGAAGCCGGCCGCGGTGGCGGCCGCGGTCACCTCTGCGTTCACCGCCCGGGCGAGCGACTCGAGCTCGTCGAGGTCGGCGGGTCCCGCGATCGCCGCCGCCTCCTCGCGGTCGAGGTAGCGATCCTGTGGTTCGAACTTCGTCGAGAACTCGACCAGTGGGGACGCGAGACGGACCGTCTCCGGTGGCCACTCCCGGCGGTCGATGCCGCAGGCCCTCGGGGCCAGCCGACTGCGGACGCTCGAGGCGGGTGGGATCGCGTTGCGGAAGACGACCTCCAGGGGGACGAGCTGGTGCGCTCCACCCGCATCGTGATACGCCGCGTAGTCGAACCCACCGTCCACCTGCGGCAGCTCGGGTGTCTGCGTCAGCTCGATCACCATCCGCCGTGGGGGTGAGGCGGCCCCGGCGAGTGGCTGCGGTGCAGCAGGATCACCCACCCCCGCATAGTGGGTGGCGATGCCCGCGGCCTCCAACCGCTCGAACGTGTGCGCACCCATCGTGCACAGCACCGCCCCCTTCTCCGCGAGGCGGTCCGGCATCACCCCCCAGTCGAAGATGGAGTACCGGTCGGTGAAGTAGAACGCACCCACGCCGGCGGCCTCGGGGGTGGGTGGGGTGAGCACCTCGAACTCCTTCACGCTCGTCATGCCGGAGAGGGGACCGATGGTGACAAGAACCCTTCTGGGAGACGGCCACACTCAAATGCTCCAGCGCCCGATGCACAGACGATGATGGTGACCACACACGTGGCGATGGGACTGCTGCTGGCGGTGCCCATCGCCATCGTGGCGCCGGTGTACGCGCCGGTGGCCGCGCTCGGGGCGATCATCGGCGGCATCGTCCCGGACATCGACCTGTTCGTGGGGCAGCACCGCCGGAGCCTCCACTACCCCACGTACTACCCGCTGGGGGCGGCCGTGGTGGGAGCCCTCGCGGTGGCCACCGCAGCGCCCATGGCGGTCGCCGCGGCGGTGGCGCTGGGGTCCGCAGGGCTGCACTCGATCACGGATTGGCTGGGCGCAGGTGATGAGCTCAGGCCATGGGAGCGCACCTCCCCACGGGGGGTGTACCTCCACGTGCGCCGGCGCTGGCTGCGGCCGCGGTACCTCGTCCGGTACGATGGCGCACCGGAGGACCTCATGCTGACCGTGCTCTGTGCCGCACCGGCGATGGTCGTCTATGAGGGGCCGATCCGCGCGATCATCGCCGTCGGCATCGTGGTCGCGATGCTCTACACCCTGGTCCGCAAGCGCCTGCCCGACCTGCTCGGCATCTGATCATCCCCCCTCGGCGAGGACCGCTGTGAGGGCTGGGTCCGCCTCGATGACCGCACGGATGCGCTCAGCGACCCACCGGTCATCGGGCGCCTCCAGATAGCGCGTGTGGACGGCGAGACGCTCGCGGAGCGTCCCACCCTGCGCGGCGACGACCGCACGCAGGTGCTCCACCGCCGGCCAGGGGTGCGCCGGGTTGATGTGGTCCACGGTCACCGGTGAGACACCGCCGAGGTCATCGACCCCGTAGCTGAGCAGCCCCTCGATCGGCGAGAGGTTCGGGGGGACCTGGACGGCCACCTCCGCCGGCAGGATCGTGCGGGCCATCGTGAGCACCCGCCGTATCGTCTGAAGCCCCGGCTGTGGGTACGGTGAGCGCTCGTTGGGGACCACCCCCTGGATGATCACCTCCTGGATGTGTCCATGCCGTGCGTGCAGGGAGGCGATGGCGGCGAGGCTCTCGGCACGGTCCCGCCAGCTCTCGCCGATGCCCACGAGGATCCCCGTCGTGAAGGGGACCCGTGCGCGGCCGGCGGCGGCGATCGTCTCGAGGCGGTCCGCCGGTGTCTTGCGCCGCTCACCCGCATGGGCGGCGACCTCCGCGGTGGTCTCGAGCATCACGCCCATCGAGGCGTTCACCGGCGCCAGCTGCTCGAAGTCCGCGTCGGTCAGATCCCCGGGGTTCGAATGCGGGAGCAGCCCGTGCTCGAGCGCACGCTCACAGCAGTCACGCAGGTACGACAGGATCGACGCGTACCCCCACGCTCGCAGCTGCTCGTGGATCGCGGTGTACCGGGCATCCGGCCGGTCTCCGAAGGTGAACAGCGCCTCGGTGCACCCGACGGCCTTCGCATCGGCAAGCAGCTCATCGACCGCTGCGGGCGACAGCAGCGACGCCTCCCCGGGTGGATCGTAGTAGGTGCAGTACCCGCAGGTGTACCGACAGGCCGTCGTGAGCGGGATGAACACGTTCCGGGCGAAGGTGACCGGCTCGCGGACGCGGACGGGAGATGGTGCCAGCTGTGCGACCCCCTCGATCTGGTGTGGATCGAGCGACGCGACGATGGGGTGCGTGGCTGCCATTGGGTGCGCGGTCTCGGGGATGCGGTCACCTCACTGTTATGATACCGGCATCACCGACCCATCGCGACCCGGCCGTCGGTGCGTGTGAGGCTGCATCCCCACGAGCGCAGGAGCCGGGCCGCCTCACCCTCCGTGTGCAGCAGCAGCTCCGGGAGGTCCTCGGGCTCATCGATGTCCGTCGCGAGGCGCATCGAGTCGACCTCCACGGGGGCATCCCCCAGCGCGTGCGCGGTCTGCCGGTGATCCTCGATCGACACCCCGTGGAAGTCGGTGCTGAATGCGGGGTCCCGGACCACCAGACCGTTGGTCCCCCCGCCGCGTCCCGGAGCCAGGACGACAGCGCCGGGGGTGCAGACGAGCCGCTCGACCGCCTGAGGCGTCACCAGGGCGCAGTCGGCCATGATCAGCGCCACCGCATCGGCGTCCCCGGTGAGCCGCCCCTGCAGCTGCGTGGTCACCGCAGCCGACAGTGGCTGCTGGTCGCGGACCACCGCACAGGCACACGGCAGCGAGCCCCTCGCGGGCGTCAGGACCACCGGGGTGTGTCCGCTCGCCCCGATGGCCTCGAGCACATCAGACAGCATCGCAGCCGCGAGAGCCTGCCGCTCGGTCGCATCGAGCACCGGCGCGAGCCGCCCCTTCGGCTCGGCGGGGTCGAAGGGGACGAGCACGTCCATCGCCCGCTCAGCCCAGCCGGTCAGGGCCGCCCGTCCGCTGCAGATACAGGTAGATCCCACCACCGACGAGCCCCAGCAACACCACCCCGACGACCCCGTACAGGATGAGCCGGTTCCGCTGATCGGTGCCCGCCTGCTCGTTCGCCATGTCGGTCGCGTCCACCGCCAGATTGGTCGCGAGATCGAACTCCTCCCGCTCGTACGCGGTGACCGCATTCGCGAAGGTGCGCTCGGCCTCGGGCGCGTCGGTCACGGCGATCGCCGCCGCCGCGGTGTCCATCGCCTCACGGGCCTCGATCGACGTGGGTGTGTAGTGCGTCGCGGTCATCGTGTCGATGGGCTCGACCGCGCCGCCCACCTCGGTCTGGCCCAGCTCCATCACCACGAAGCTCTGCATCGGGTCCCACGTGTACGCATCGATCGCCGGCACATCACCGCGGACGTTGACGGTCACGCGGCTCGTGCCATCCTCGACATCGACCGAGGCCCCGTTGAACGACTGACCGGTGTACCGGTCCTGCGCGATCTTCGAATCCGTCTGGTCGTAGTAGGTGACCGTCCAGGTGACCTCATCGAGGTCCGTCTCACCGGTGATCACCCACGAGTCGTAGTCCGGGCCGCGGTACAGCTGGGTGAACTCATACTCCGCGGAGACCTGCTCATCCACCGCCGCCGTGTCGACGGACTCGGTGACCGTCGCCGACAGTCCCATCGCGGGAGCGCTGAACAGCGACAGTATGAGCAGGCCCGTCAGAAGCGCTCTAAAAGAGCGATTCAAGCTCATCACCATCATCGCGCACCAGTGATTCGAGATTCTCCTGGCTCTGGTTGCGGATGTCCTCGATGTTCTCCTGCGCCTCGATCGCCACCTGCTGGAGCTCCTTGATGCGCGGGACGTTCGTGACCCCAGACAGCAGTGTGACCGCGGCGACACGGTCCGATTTGCTGAGTGGATAGTCCCCACCACGGACCTCCATGCTCCCGGTCTGGTCCTCGATCCAGCGGCGACCGCGTTCGATCCCCTTGCGGTTGAGGAACTCCGGCGGCCCGGCGATGACCAGCAGTGCCCGCTCGGTCCCCTCGATCTCGCAGGGGAGTGTCAGCCGACCCAGCGCCGCCTTCCGGACCAACGAGGTGATCCGGTTGGTCGTGTTCGCCGAGTCGAAGCTCCCGAGGTCGTTGCTGTTCCCGGTCAGCCGCGACAGCAGCCCACCGCCCCCGCTGCTCGACTGGACCTCGACCTCCTCCGAGGCGTACCCCAGCGTGGAGACACCGCCACCGGCGAGGGTGTTGATGATCTCAGAGGAGTCCACGACGGACTCGGCCACGTCGCCGCTGGCGGTGATCTCCCCCGCCCCGAACAGCACGCCGAAGCGGGTGACGATCTCATCGTTGATGACCTCGAAGCCACCGGAGACCGACTCACCCGTCTTGCGCCACGAGTCGTTGTCGAACACCAGCAGGTTGTCGACCTCCCGGATGAACGTCTGGAAGGACCGTGCGGCATTCAGCGTGTAGATCCCACCCTCATCGGTGCCGGGGAGGATACCCAGCCCGTACACCGGCTCCGTGTAGATGCGCTTCAGATGCTTGGCGATGACCGGAGCGCCACCACTGCCGGTGCCGCCACCGAGACCGGCGACGACGAGGAATGCATCGACCTCGTGCACCGGGATGTTGTCGATCGCCCCCTGGACCTCGTCCACATCCTCTTCTGCGATCTGTGCGCCCAGTTCGTTGTCCGCACCGACACCATGACCCTTCACCCGGGCCTGCCCGATGAGGATGCGCTGATCCATCGGGATGTTCTGCAGGCCCAGCAGGTCGGCTTTCGCGGTGTTGACCGCGATCGCAACCCGCACGATGTCGGACCCATGGCGCTGGTCGTACTCGACGAACTTGTCGATGATCTTCCCACCAGCCTGCCCAAATCCGATCATTGCAAGCTTCATGGTGTGGGTCCCCTCAGCATTGCGTCATATAACCCTGAATGGGGGAATAAAGGTTCTGATACCTGCAGACGTGCGTCAGACGGGGTCCTCATCCCCCCGTGCTGGATGGGCGGAGGTAGGCCCACAGACTCGTCAGCTCATCGGTCGAGAGCCCGAATGCCGTGATGTCATTGTGCGTCGTGACGTTATCGAAGCGCAGGGACCGGAACTGATCGAGCCCCATCGGGACGCCGGGGACCGCATCCCCGAGGGTCAGCCCCACCCGCGCGAGGGGCATCGGGAGGGGGAGGACGGTCACGGACTTGCCGTCCGCCCGGTGGATCAGCTTGGCGATCTCCGCGAGTGTGAGGCGTTCGGGACCGCCCAGCTCATACGTCTGCTCACGGTGGGCGGGATCCATGATGACCTCCGTGATGATCGCGACGAGGTCGTCGACGTGGATCGGCTGGAACCGGGTCTGGCCCCCACCCGGGAGCGGCGCGATGTACGGAGGTGCCAGCAGCTTGGTGAAGGAGATGAACTCACCGCCCGGGCCGAAGACCACCGAGGGGCGAAGGATGCTCCAGGAGAGCCCGGACCGTCGCACCGCGTCCTCCGCAGCACCCTTCGCACGGATGTAGGCGGTGGCCCCACCCGGGTCGGCGCCCAGGGCGCTCATCTGGATGAAGTGTGCGACGTCGGCGCCCTCTGCAGCCGCCACCAGGTGCTCGGTCCCCTGGCGATGGACCACATCATGCTGGTCGTTGCCGCCTGCCGGGGTGAACAGCGGCGAGAGCGCGACGAGGTTGACCACCGCATCGACGTCCGTGAAGATGCCCTCCAGGGTCGCCGGGTCTGTCACGTCGGCGGCGACTCTGTCGACAGCGGCGGGGAGGGTCGCATCCGCCGGTGTGCGGGAGATGACGCGCACCTCATGCTCATCGATGAGGTGCTCGGCGAGCGCGCTCCCGATGAATCCGGTCCCGCCCACGATGGCGATGTGCATGCGCAGTAGCTAATGGGGCTGGCTAAAATTAGCTACCGATGTCGCAAGCGCGCGCCCACGGGGACGGCGAGGGCAGGCTGATCACACTCGAGGGGCTCGATGGGAGCGGGAAGTCGACCGTCCTCGCGGGGCTGCGGGAGCGACACCCTGCGTGGACCTTCACCTGTGAGCCGACGGGGTCGTGGTACGGTGATGCGGTGCGTCGATCCGTCGGGAGTGAGACGGCGGACCCCATCGCGGAGCTGTTCCTGTTCATCGCCGACCATGCGGAGCACCTGCGGACCACGGTCCGGCCCACGCTGGCCTCAGATGGGGTGGTGGTCTCGGACCGCTACATCGACTCACGTGTGGCGTATCAGGCGGTGACGCTCACGGGGGTGATCGATGATCCTGCGCGGTTCATCTGGGGTGTGCACGAGCCGTTCACCATCCTCCCGGATCTGACGGTGTTCCTCGATGTCGACCCCGAGACGGCGGCCGAGCGGGCTGGCGCGACGAACAAGTTCGAGCAGGTGGCGCACCTCCGCCAGGTCCGTCGACGGTATGAGACGATCATCGCGGGTGCGCCCGAGCGCTTCGCGCGGGTGGATGCCGCGGCGGCGCCGGAGGCGGTGCTCACGGCGGTGGAGACGGCGATCGACGCGGTGGTTCAGCGCTGAGCGGGCAGCGGTGCCGGGGGTGGCTCCATGTAGAGGTACTCGACCGTCACCCCCAGCAGCAGCGGCAGGAGCACGGTCACCCCCACCGCGAGCACCGGCGAGCCCAGGTCGACACCGAGGCCGAGGCCACCGCTGAGCACGAGCGTGCCCACCAGCAGCACCAGCGGGATGAACACGACCGCGAACAGCAGCTGTCCCCAGGTGGTCGCCAACCGCAGACGGAGGAACCGCATCATGATCCCCGCGACGATCGTGTGCAGGCCCACGATCGTGAGCGTCCCCACGACACCGATGACACTGACCATCGCCGTCAGTCGATCGCCACGTAGGTCTTGGTGTCGATGACACCGTCGATGTCCGCGACCGCATCGGCGACGAGCTGGAGGGCATCATAGACCTCATCGGTGTGGGTCTCCGCGATCAGGTCATACGTCCCGGCGACGAGGTGCGCCTCCGCAACGGGGTCCAATGCGCTGATCGCCTCGAGGACACCCGTCCGGTCGACCTGCCCGATCTTCGCGAAGACGAATGCATCGGCCATGCGTGACCACCCGTCCGATGGACAGATGAATCATTCGGAGGGTACGTTTATGCGGTGGCATACCACACCTCTCGCACATGCAGATCATCATCCTGGGGGCGGGGCGCGTGGGGATGCGCACCGCACGGGTCCTGCGGACGGAGGGCCATGAGGTCACGGTCATCGACACCGACCGGGACCGCATCCAGGTGGCCGCAGAGGATGGGTTCAGCACCGTCTTCGGCGATGGGTCACACGAGGAGGTGCTTCTCGAGGGGGGCGTCGAGTCCGCAGCGGCCATCGGGGCACTGACGGGCGATCTCAACGTGAACTTCGCCGCATGCTCGATCGCCAAGTACCACACCACCTGGACCGTGATGCGGGTCGACATCGACCACCGCGAGCGGGTGTACCACCGGTATGCCGACGAGATCGATGAGGTGGTCTACCCCGAGCGGCTGGGGGCGATCGGAGCGAAGAACGCCCTCTTGGGCGGGTCGGTGCGCGCGATCGCGGATGTGGCACAGAACCTGCAGGTGGTCATCATGGAGGTGACGGAGAAGTCGCCGATGCGGGGGTACACCATCGAGGAGCTGGCGCTGCCTGGCGGCGCAGAGGTCCTCGCCTTCGGGAAGGCAGACGCGCCGATGCGGATCCCCCTGGCGGATGACTCGCTCGCGGTGGGTGACCGGATGGCGGTGCTCGCGGACTTCGATGTCCTCGAGGAGACCCGCCAGCTCATCGTCGGGCAGAAGCTCGTGCCCGATCGCGAGGTGGTCTCATGATCGCGTACGTGCTCGTCGATGCGAGCTCGGGACGCGTCGACCACCTGACGGCCGCGATGGAGGGGGCACACCCGGCGGTCGAGTGGGTGCGGGTCGTCGCCGGAGATGTCGACTACATCGTCAAGGTCGATGTGGCTGAGGCCGCGACGATCCACGAGGTGACCGCAGGACTGCTGGCGATCGATGACATCGACGATACGCTCACCTACGTGGCGATGCAGTAGCCGTCCTCACCCCGAGGGACCGGCCGCGCGCTCGAGGAGCGTGCGCGCGACATCCGTGTAGCTGTACCCCGGGATGATCCCCTCCGCATAGGTGCCCTCGATGTACTCTGCGACCGCGGTGAGGTCATCCAGCGCGCGGTCGAGGTTCCGGTCGGCGAGCGTGATGTCCACGGCGATCATCGCCGGCCCCCGCTCGGTGCGCACCTCCAGTGCGGTGTGACCACGTGTCGCGCCCGCGATGTCGTCCAGCCGGAGCTCGAAGGTCCGGAACCACTCATCCTCGACCACCGACGCGAGGGACTCCTCGGTGACCATCCCGAGCGGGGGGACCAGCGCCCGCAGCTCGAACGCGGGCTCGCCGTCCACGCTCGACGGCTCGACAGAGATGGTGAACACCGTCGCCTCGAGACTGAATGCACCCGTCTCGGTGGGGACGGCCATCGATGCGGCGGTCAGTGCATCCCGTGCAGCGTCTGTCGGGTCGCCCATGGTCACCACCATGCCCGGATCCGACTTGTGATGTGCGGTCGCTGGGGCAGGTTTAAGATGAACGTCCATGAACAATTGCGTGACGCTTCGTCTGGAGGGCCGAAGCGTCAATCGGGACCACCACAGGGCGGTGGTGGACGCCGGAACATCCGGCTCCACCCTTTTCATACGGATGCGGGGGATGGGATTTGAACCCACGAACCCCTTCGGGAGCGGATCTTAAGTCCGCCGCTTTTGGCCAGGCTCAGCCACCCCCGCACCACCGGCGTCCGCACCCAGCGTTCGCCAGGCGCTCAAAAGTAGCTTCGCCTCGGTCGGTCACCAATCGACGCTGAAGGTGCCGTCGCCGTGTGGGTCAGGAGCGACCTCCGCATCCGTCCTGCGGTCGATGATGTGGATGACCCCCGCACCCTTTTTCGCCGGACACAGCTCCGCTGCATGGATGTTCTCCTCGAGCTCTGCCTCATCGATGAAGTACGACCGGGGGCGTGCGAGCCCGGAGGTGATGTCCATCTCCCAGTTCGCGGCGACCTCCGCACACCGGCCGGCGCCGATGCAGCGGTTCGCCTCGAAGATGATCTTATACGGCTTCTCCTCGACAGGAGGGGCGTTCGCGGAGTCGCCGATCTCGCTTGGGGAGACCGTGGGGGTCGGGTCGGCCATACCGTCCGTTGCCGGCACAGCTGATTGGCTATTTCGTCTCAGCCTTCGACGGTGACCGCCTCGATGCTCACCGCCTCCACAGGCCGGTCCTGCGCATCGGTCTCGGTCCCGCCGATCGCCTCGACGACCTCCATCCCATCGACGACCCGTCCGAACACCGCATGCCGGTCATCCAGATGGGGCTGGGGAGCCAGCGTGATGAAGAACTGCGACCCGTTCGTGTCCGGCCCACGGTTGGCCATCGAGAGCACCCCAGCTGCGTCATGCCGCAGCTCAGGATGGAACTCATCCTCGAAGGTGAAGCCGGGGCCACCGGAGCCATCTCCTGCGGGGTCGCCGCCCTGGATCATGAAATCGGCGATCACCCGGTGGAAGACCGTCCCCGCATACAGCGGATCGGTGCGCTCCTCGCCCGTGTCGGGGTCGGTCCACGACCGCTCCCCCATCGCGAGTGTACGGAAGTTCTCCACGGTCTGCGGTGCCCGCTCATCGTAGAGCTCGATCTCGATCATCCCCGCGGAGGTCTGCATGTGTGCGGTCAGGCCAGCTGTCATACCCAGGCTCGGAGGTGGAGTCGTAAAGCCGCCCGGGTCTGCACTCAGAACGCCCGCGCCTGCTCGAGCACGGCTGCCGCCTCCCCATCTGCAAGGCTCGCACGGGCCATCTCCAGGCCCGTCTCGATCGACGAGGCATCCTCCCGTGCGTAGATCCGCAGCGCGGCGTTCAGCAGTGCTGCGTCACGGATGGGTGCTGCTGCCTCACCGGCGAGCACCGCCTCTGTCAGCCCCGCAGACGCAGCCGCGAGGTCAGCCCCCTCGACCCGCAGGTCATCCTCGGTGAACGTCAGCCCGTAGTGGTCAGGCTCGATCGCATAGTCGGTGAAGCTACCATCGGTCGACTCGCCCACGGTCGTGTAGCCCGGCCGGATGTCGTCATACCCCTCCATCCCCTGGAACATCAACACCCGTCGGGGTGTCGCGTGCTCCATCGCCGCGAAGGTCTCGACGATCTTCTTCGCGAACGCAAGATGGTAGAAGGAGCCGAGGTGCACGGATGCCCCAGCCGGGTTGGCGATCGTCTCGATCGTGTTGATGAACGTCCGCACCCCCATCTGGTCGCGGCGGTCCGTCAGCGCCGCGATGTGGGGTGCGAACGCCGACTGGTGGTAGAAGCCGAAGCCGACCGCATCGGTCATCCGCGCGGACTCCTCTGGCTGCAGGTCCGTGCGGACCCCCAGCGCATCGAGCACATGCTTGTACGCGTCCTGCTTCTGCGTGGGCACACGGTCCCCCGAGTGGACCACGATCGGGGTGCCCGCGCCCGCGGCGATGAACCCCGCGATGACACCCAGGATGGCGGTGCGACCCTTCCCGTCGTAGTTCGCACCACAGTCGACCGGGTCCACATCCGGGGGCACGACCTGCGTCTGCTCCATCATCACATCCGCGTACGCCGCCAGCTCCGTCGGTGTGTTGTGCTTCCATCGGTTCGCGAGCCAGAACGCCCCGAGGGTGGTGGCGTCCGGTTCGCCTGCGAGGATCTGGCGCATCGCGGCGGTCGCCTGCGGTCGGCTGAGGTCCTGGGCGGATTTGATGCCCGTGCCCACGACCTCCGTCATCAGCCGCTTGAGCGGCCACGACTCCGTGTCGGCAGCGGGTGGTGCCTGGGCCATGTGGACCATGCGTGCGGGGCTGGCAAAAGGCACGCGCCTCGGGGCGAAACCGGTACATGTGCACCCCCCGCATGTGGGAGCATGAGCGCGGGGGCAGGGGACTGGCAGGTGGGGCTCGATGCGACGGACCGTGCCCTGATCGATGGGTTCCAGAGTGGGTTCCCGCTGCACCCGGACCCGTTCGAGGCGGTCGGCCGGGCGCTCGAGACGAGTGCGGCGGATGCGTTCGCCCGACTCGAGCGGCTACGGGAGCGGGGGATCGTCCGACGCTTCGGGGCGGTGCTGAACCCGCCGGTGATCGGGTCATCCACGCTGGCGGCGGTGCAGGCACCGCAGGAGCGGTTCGACGAGATCGCCGCGGTGATCAACGGGTACGACCAGGTCAACCACAACTACCGGCGCAAGCACGCGTGGAACATGTGGTTCGTCGTGACCGCCGCCACGCAGGACCGACGCGACCGTATCCTCGCAGAGATCGAGGAGACGACCGGGTGTGAGGTGCTGAATCTCCCGATGCTCACCGACTACTACATCGACCTGGAGTTCCCGGTGGTGAACGACGATCGCATCGCGCGCGAGGGCATCACCCAGACCGAGGTGTCGGCGACGCGCATCAGCGAGGAGGCCATCGGTGATCTCACCGACACGGAGCGGGCGGTCATCCTGGCGATCCAGGATGGCTTCCCGCTGACGATGACCCCCTATGCGGCGATCGGCAGCGAGCTGGGGATCGACGCGGTACGGGTCACCGAGACGATCAGCGGGCTGATCGAGAAGCGCTGCATCAAGCGGGTGGGCTGTGTGATCAATCACATCACCACCGGCTTCACCGCGAACTGCATGGTGGTCTGGGACGTGCCAGATACGGAGCTCGACCGTCGGGGCGAGGAGGTCGGGCGGCTCCCGTACGTCACACTCTGCTACCACCGCCCGCGACGGCCCGAGCAGGGGTGGCGGTACAACCTGTTCACCATGGTGCATGGCCGGGAGTCGGAGATCGTCGATGCGAAGATCGACGAACTCGCGGCGGAGCATCTGCCCTACCCGCATGAGCGGCTCTACTCGGAGGAGAAGCTGAAGCAGACCGGTGCGCGGTACCGCGCGCTGGTCGATGGGTGATCCGCACAGCTACAGGAGGCGGTCGATCGTGCGCATCGCCAGTGATCGCCCGCGGCTGGTGCTGCCGCTGACCGCACGGGCGGCGCCGTAGCGGAGCTTCCGGCGGGCTGCGGTGAGGTAGTGTCCGAGGGCCATCCTGAGGGGTGTCCGTCGCCCATCGATCGCATACGGGCGCTGACGCAGTGCGTCGATCACGAGCGCCGCATCTGCATCTGCGCGGGCATCGATCGGCAGCTCGACGGTCGTGTAGGCCCGACCCACGTAGCCCGCACGATGTGCGTCACTCCCGGCGACACCGGGGTAGTCGTGCCGTGCGGCGTAGCGGGCGGCGCGGCGGTTCTGATACCCCGTCAGGGTCCAGGAGTTGTACGTCTCGATCGCATCGGGGCGCACCCCCCGAAGGCGGCGACGGGAGACCCCATGCCGGGAGCGCTGGAATGGGTGGGGGATGATCGAGACCCCTCCCTGTGCGCGCACGGCCTCGATCGTCGCCGCGACGGACTGATGCGGCTCCGGCAGCGTCTCGATCCCGAGTGCAAGCAGGTGCCCCGCGGCCGTCGAGACCTCAGCGCCGACGATGCCGATGAGCCCATACGTCGGGGCGAGGCGCGCCGCCCGAAGCGACCCCTCGATCGCGTCATGATCGGTGATCACGACCGCATCCAGCCCGATCTCCGCAGCCTGCTCGACGAGCAGATCGACCGGTTCGGAGCCATCATACGATGCGTCCGAATGGACGTGCGGGTCGATGCGCAGGGGGACTCCCACACCGGTCATCGCTGGCGCAGCGGTAAGAATCTGGCCGCCGTCACCCCTCGATGGTCTCGGCGATCACAGCCGCCTGGTCGTACCCGTTCCAGAACGCCGCGGGCACGCGACCCACACCGGTCACCCAGTCACCGGCGACGCGGAGGCGTGCATCCGCCAGTGGGTCATGAACCACCGGCTCGACGGCATCCTCTGGCAGGGCGTACCGCCACCACTGATGGTCGGTCCAATCCGGCAGCCGATAGCGGTCATCCCCGACCGTCTGCGCGAGGATATCCGACACCTCATCGGCGATCTGTGCATCAGGTGTCTCCGCATGCCGGCGGGAGTAACCGCCACTCAGCTGGGCGATCCAGAGGCTCTCACCGGCCGGCACGCGGCCCTGCTTGCACTCCTCACGACTCAGCCAGCCGACCGGCCGGGCCTGATCGGGGTCGACGACCGCGTACCACTCGAAGCTGCTCGGGAACGGATAGTGCAACACGACCGTGTGGACGGACCGGTAGGGGACCGCATCGATCGCGGCCACCACCGGATCCAGCGTGGCAGGAGCGTCCGATGCCGCGAGCAGCGCGGCGGTCTGGGGCGCAGGCGGCGTCAGCACCACCCACGCGTACGGTCCGTGGCGGCCCCCATCGGTGTCAGAGAGCGTCCAGGCCCCCGAGGCCGACTCCAGACGCACGATCCGTGTCCGACGGTGGACCGTCGCATCCGCCCCCGCCAGCACCCGCTTGGCGAACTGTGTGATGCCATCCTCGTAGGTCCAGTGCACCCCGCTCGGTGGGTCGCCGGGGGTGGGACGGCCATCCTCATCGTACACCCAGACCGGGGCCTCGATCGCCGCGGCATCGGCTGTGCCCAACCGCTCGATCAGCGCGGCGGTACGGTCGTCATCGATCGTGATGTAGTTGGCACCGTGGTCATAGGTGCAGCCATCCCGCCTGCGGCTCGCCGCCCGCCCGCAGACCCCGCCGCTCTTCTCGAACACCTCGAGGGCGACACCGGTCTCCGAGAGGCGGTCGATGACCCCCATACCGGCGGGGCCTGCGCCGATGACGGCGACGCGGGGAGGGCTGGAGGTGCTCATGGGTGAGGCAGCGACCGCGCTTGCAAGTACTTACTGCCCAACATCGTACCACCGCAGGAAGTTGGCGATCAGCTGATGCCCCACACCGGTCAACACCGACTCAGGGTGGAACTGGACCGCCTCGAGGGGGTACTCCCGATGGCGCACCCCCATGATGAGCGCATCAGCGTCGGCGGTCCTGGCGGTGACCGAGAGTGCTGAGGGCACCGTCGCAGCGATGAGTGAGTGGTACCGTCCTGCGACGAACTCCGCGGGCAGGTCGGTGTAGATCCCCGCACCATCATGGGTGATCGGCGAGGTCTTGCCGTGCACCGGGGTGGGTGCCCTGTCGATCTCCCCGCCGTAGACATGGACGGCCGCCTCAAGGCCGAGACACACCCCCAGGACCGGCATCTCGGGCGCGAGCTCGGTCAGCACGGCGGTGGTGACACCCACATCGCGCGGGCGCGCGGGGTGCCCCGGCCCGGGACTGATCACGATCGCATCGGGCGCGGCCGCCTCGATGTGCGCCAGGTCTGCGGTGTTGCGGAACACCTCAACGGTCGGTGCGGATCCACCGACCGTCTGTGTCGAGAGGTACTCCACCAGGTTGTAGGTGAAGGAATCGAAGTTGTCGATCACGGCGATCGTGGTCATGCCTCCTCCGTGGCCGCCTGCCGGAGCGCAGAGAGCACCGCCCCCATCTTCTGCTCGGTCTCTGCGTACTCCGCAGCCGGGTCGCTGTCTGCGACGACACCTGCACCGGCACGCACGGCGACCTGGCCATCCGCCACGGTGGCCGTGCGGATCACGATGGCAAAATCCGCATCACCCGACCACGACCAGTAGCCGACACCACCGCCATAGACGCCACGGGGGCCCTCCTCGAGCGCACGGATGATCTCCATCGCCCGGAGCTTCGGGGCCCCGGTCAGCGTCCCCGCAGGGAAGGTCGCACGGACCGCATCGAACGCATCACACTGGGGGTCGAGCCGGCCAGAGACGGTCGATTCGATGTGCTGGACATGGCTGTACTTGATCACCTCCATGAACGCGTCGACCCGGACCGACCCCGCCTCGGCGACCCGGCGCACGTCGTTGCGCGCCAGGTCGACCAACATGGTGTGCTCGGCGCGCTCCTTGTCATCCGCCAGCATCTCCCCGGCGAGGCGTCGGTCCTCCACCGGCGAGCCGCCGCGCGCGCACGTGCCCGCGATCGGATTGACGACGACCGTCCCATCACGGACCGACACGAGCGTCTCGGGGCTTGCGCCGATGACCTGTCGGTCGCCATCGTTGAGGAGGTACATGTACGGAGACGGGTTGATCGCACGGAGCGCATCGTACAGATGCGTCGGGTCCAGGTCCGTCTCGAAGCTCCGTGCGCGCGCGATGACCCCCTGGTAGATGTCCCCTCGCTCGATGTGATCGATCGTCGTCGAGACGGCGCGCTCATACGCCAGACGGTCCATGTCCCCGTCTGTGGGATGGAACGTCCCCGTCACAGGGGCGGCCGGCGACAGATCGGTGAGGGCAGACCGGACCTCCTGCAGCCGGCGGTTGAACCGCTCGAAAGCCGCATCCTGCATCTCCGGGGAGGTCATCAGCGGGGTGTGGATCAGGGCTGCCTCATCGGCATGATGGTCCACGGCGACCGTCGTCGTCGTCATCGCGAACACCGCATCAGGTCGGCTGGTCGCGGGCCGCTCGACGCCCACCTCATCCAGCCAGATATCGTAGACCGATTCGTACGCGAGGAAGCCGACGAGCCCACCGCTGAACCGGTACGGCGGACGTGCGGGGATCGCCGAGGCGTCGATCGGCGAGACGATCGCGCGCAGACGGTCGAGCACATCACCCTCGACCTCCGCCGCTGCGGCCCGCAGCCGGGAGAACGGCTCCGTGAAACGGGGCGCATGGACATCGATCTCGATGCTCCCGCCGGTGACGGCGATCGTCGCGATGGGGTCCAGCCCGATGTACGAGAACCGCGCGTGAGACACGGGTGCCTCATCACCGACGAACGCACCGGCTGGATCGGAGGAGGCGATCTTCGCGCCGCTTTCGAGCAGGAACCCATGTGGGGATGACCGGGTCAGTGCCCGGTAGGCATCCAACGGATCGACCATCGGGAGCGGCGCATGGAGGTACCCCACCGCGGGGTACGACACGGTCGACAGCGCATCGTCGAACTGGGCCTCGGTGACCGCCGGGGCCATCAGATCGCCCCCCGGGCCGCCGCGATGAATGACCGCACTGCACGGGGGTCCTTCCGCCCCGGTGCGGCCTCCACACCCGAGGCGACATCGACCGCGTATGGGTGCAGGCGCCCGACGACATCAGCGACCGTGTCGACCCGGAGCCCCCCCGCGATGATGCAGGGGAGATCGACCCCCTCCATCGCCGCGGTGACCCTCGAGAGGTCGACTTGCTCGCCGGTTCCACCGGCGCCTTCGGCCGTCAGCGAGTCGACCAGCACCGCTGCGGGCCCCACCTCGACATCCCGGTAGGCCCCCAGCCCTGCCGGGTCTGTCACAGCGACCACCGGACATTCGAGGGTTTCGACGGCCTCCTGGATGGCCGCTGGGGGATGATGGCCATGGATCTGCACGCGGTCGGGACCGATCGCACCGACGAGCTCCACCGCATCGACCGGCTGCTCCGGCGTGCACACCAACACGGAGGTGATCAACGGGGAGGCGGCGGCGACCAGCGAGCGTGCGGTCGCCGGGGAGACACCGCGGGGCGTCTCGAGATCGGTCACGATCACCCCGAAGGCATCCGCCCCCGCCTCCTCGATCACCCGAAGATCCTCCTGCGTAGTCGTCCCGCAGATTTTCACCCTGGTCATGTCGCTCAGGCTCCCACTCGCATGGCGTCCAGCAGCTCGTGGGCGGCGCCGGAGTCGATCGCAGCCGCGGCCGCTGTGGTGCCCGCCTCGAAGGATGAGACGACGTCGGTGATGTACAGAGCGGCTGCGGTGTTCGCGAGGACCACGTCGCGCTTGGGGCCCTCCTGTGAGCCATCGATGACCGCCTCCAGCGTCGCTGCATTCTCAGCGGGGCTGCCGCCGGCGACCGCCTCGATGGGTGCACCGTCGAGGCCGAAGTCCGCCGGCTGCAGCTCGTAGCTCTCGATGGCATCGCCGGTGACCTCCGCCACGGTGGTGGTCCCGTGCAGCCCGACCTCATCGAGCCCGGGGCTGTTCACGACCAGGGCACGCGCCACGGGGAGACGCGCGAGGGCCTCCGCGAGCGTCGGGACGAGTGCTGCGTCGTACACGCCCAGCAGTTGGGCATCTGCACCAGCGGGGTTCGTCAACGGCCCGAGGATGTTGAAGATCGTGCGCATCTGCAGCTCGCGGCGGGGGCCGATCACCGCCCGCATCGCCGGGTGGAACACCGGTGCGAGCATGAAGCCGATACCGATCTCATCGATCATCGCCTCGACCTCCGTGGGCGCCGCATCGATGGTCACACCCACCGCATCCAGGACATCTGCGCTCCCAGATGCAGAGGAGACCGAGTAGTTGCCATGCTTCGCGACGGCGGGCCCCGCGGCCGCAGCGACGATCGCCGTCATCGTGGAGACGTTGATCGTGTCATGTGCATCACCGCCGGTACCACAGGTGTCGAGCAGTGGTGCGCTCTGAGGCGCGATCTGCTCGGCGGCTGCCCGCATCCCCGCTGCGAAGCCAGCCAGCTCTGCATCCGTCTCGCCCTTCATCCGGAGGCCGGTGAGCAGGGCCCCGATCTGTGCGGGCGTTGCC
>JAVLBV010000070.1:0-5221 GCA_031580685.1 Haloquadratum sp.
TGGCCGAGGGCGAGCCCTTCGAGCGGTTCGTCGGCGCCGGTGGCCAGCGCCGGCTCTCGGAGCTGGACTGAGGCATCGAAGGCCTTTTGCGAGGTGCATCGCATCCGGAATCATGGACATAGAGCCGGCCATGCGCAGGAAAATCGGCATTTCGGTGGGTGTGGTGGTCGGGTTCATCATCGTCTTCATCGCGATCGGTGCGGTCAGTGGCCGCGAGCTCGGCGCACAGGGTGCGTTGTTCCTCGTGGGTGCACTCGTCGTGTTCATCCTCGCCATGGCGGTCGTGGGGCTGCTGCTCGAGCGGGCACCCTGAGTCAGCCGCGGGCGAGGCTCTCGCGCCAGTCGCGCGCACCGGCGGTCGCCGCGACGGCTGCATCGTAGTACGACAGTGGGTGCGAGATCGTCTCACAGCGGGCGTCCGGGTCGACGCACACCCCGTACGTCTGCATGGTCTCACACGTGGGCGGGGGGTACTGCGTCCCCCGCTCGTCCGCGAAGCGGGCGACCCTGGTCTGCAGCGCCTCGGGGGCACGGTCGAGGAGGATGGCGACCTCCTCGGCGTCGAGACCGACGCCGGCGAGGAAGCTCGTCACCGCGAACTCGCCCGCGGGGGACAGCCGTGTGCCGTCGCGGACCTCCTGGATCGCCGCCCGCATGCACGGGGGGAACAACGCGGGGACGACCACCGACGCATCCACGCCATGTGGGAGCGTGTGCACATCGAGCATCTCCTCGATCGCCTCGACCTCCGCTGCGAGCGCACCGTCGATCGTGGTGCCCGTCAGCGGGAAGGGCAGCCCCGCGGCCACCTCGGTCTCGACGGCGGCACCGATGAGCTGCACCAGCTCGGACGCATCGATCAGCACCGCCCCTGCGGTCACCTCACGCGACGCCAGCCGCCAGGGCTCGCCCCACTGGGGGTCCGCGTGCGTGAGGAACCGGTCCAGCGCGATCCAGTAGCTGCGCCGGTGTGCCGGTGTCGGACCGGCGGGGTCGGGGGCGACCGCTCCCGCGAGGTCGACGGCGGCGAGCACCCGCTGACCCACGGGGTCCTCCAGGGGGTCCGCACCCTCGATGCGTGTGGAGAGCCGCTGCATCGCCGTCGTCGCCTCCGCCCGTGCGTACTTGTCGATCGCGGGGGGGAAGCCCAGCAGCGAGACGAGGATCCGTGCGATGGGGTATGACAGCAGCTCGGTCTCTGCACCGACGGGGTCGACGTCGCGTGCTGGTGTGACCGAGCCCGCGGTGAGCGCGCGCTCGACGCGCTCGACCGCGCGGGCGACCGCCAGGGGGCGGTCGGTGGCGACCGTCTCGGGGAGCAGTCCGATCTCCTCGACCGCATCCCGGGCGGCGGGGAGGAACGGATACTCAGCGAGGACCGGGTCTATCGCCATCGGCCCAGCTACAGGATGGCGGCGATTAAACACGGCGGTCGAGCGATTCAAGCCCGCGTTCCGCCTCGGGGCGCTGTGGTCGGATTCGCGTACCCCTGTCCCGGCTGTCGCACCACGAGCAGCCTGCATGCGGGGGAGTGTGACTTCGAGGGGACCCCCTGGCATGCGATCGAGAAGGCGTACATCGACATCCTGATGCTGGTGATGGATGGGCCGACCGAGGAGGCGGCGCTGACGCGGCGGGTGCCCGGTGGCTGGGACCGCCTGCATCAGGCGGCGCTGCAGCGGCTGCTCCGCGACGGGCGCATGGTCGAGCGGTCGGGGCAGCTGGGGCTGCGCAGCGCCGAGGAGTTCCGCGAGACCGTCTCGGTGCCCACGAGCGACCCCATGCGGACGATCTACGAGGCGGGCAGCGTGCCCGGATGTCATGACAACGCGATCTTCGCGCTGATCGCATGGTACGAGATGGTGGGCCTGAGCTGGGAGGAGACCGCAGAGAACGTCACCGACTGGCTCCGCGACTCAGGGGCGTGGGAGCGTGGCGGCTTCGATGAGACCCGACCCGAGGAGGTCGTCGCGAACAAGCGGCACGTCTACGAGGCGGGCTACGGCTGGCGGGAGAAGGCGGAGGCGGCGAAGCGGGTGATCGACGCGCGGCTGTCGGCCGATCAGTTGGACTGAATCCGCGGCGCGAGCATGTACGTCACCGAGCCGTCGGTGTCGGCGAAGATGTACGAGAGCTTGACGGGGAACTCCTCCCCCAGCTCGATCGTCAGCTCCGCATCGCGGGGGACGGCCTTGTTCATGTCCTTGAGGTAGTCCAGCGAGAACAGCGAGTCCGCGGCGCCCGCGGTGAGCGCGATCAGGTCGTCGACGCCGAGCTCGAAGTCCACATCGTCCGCATCGCCCTGCGCGTGGATGTGGAACGCCTCGGCGGTGTCATCCACCAGCAGCTGGACGTGGTCGGAGACCATATCCGCCGCCTTGATCCCCCGGTCGAACTGCGCGCCCTCGAGGACGATCTCCGCGGGCAGGTCCAGGTCGGGGATGTCCGGCTCCTGGCGGATCGAGTCGGGGTCGATCAGCGCCAGCGTGGACGACAGCCCGTCCATGCGGATGTTGAGCTTGCGTGTCTCCGCATCCAGCTCGAGCTCGACCAGCTGGTCGCCCTTGGCCATCCCCACGAAGTCCTGCAGCTTCGCGAGGTTCACCCCGATGACCGTGTCATCCGCACTGTAGGACTCGAACGCGCTCGTCGCGAGTGCGAGGTCGACCATCCCCACGTTGGCGGGGTCGACCGCCCGGATCGCGAAGTCATCCTCGGTGAGCCGGATCTTGCACTCATCGACCAGCACACTCACCGCATCCAGTGCGTCCTGCAGGATGACCGCACTCACGATGGCCTTGAACATACCAGTCATGCAGCCCCACCTGAGGTAAAAATACCGACATCACCACTCTGTCCCCGCGATGGGAGGGCTCAAACCGGCGGCTCCCATCCTGTGGGCATGGCGCGGCGAGACGAGTACTACAACCGGGCGAAGCAGGAGGGGCTGCGGGCGCGGTCGGCGTACAAGCTCCGTCAGCTGGACGATCGCCTGGGGCTGCTGTCGGCGGGACAGACGGTCGTCGACCTGGGGGCGGCCCCGGGGGGGTGGGTGCAGGTCGCAGCCACCGCCGTGGGCAGCGAGGGACTGGTCATCGGGGTCGACCGCCAGCGCATCCGCCCCCTGGAGGCGCCGCAGGTCACGCTCATCCGCGGCGACCTGACCGAGCCGGGGACGATCGCAGACATCGCGGCGGTCGCACCGGATGATGGGGTCGATGTCGTCCTCTCGGATATGGCACCGAACATGTCGGGGCAGTACGAGCTCGACCATGCGCGCTCGGTGCACCTCGCGGGGCTGGCGCTCGGGGTCGCCGAGGAGCTGCTGCGGACCGGGGGGAGCTTCGTCGCGAAGGTGTTCGACGGGCCCGACCTGGCGGGCTTCCGTGCGCGGGTGGACCGTGCGTTCGCCGCGGAGACGGCCACCCGACCGGCGGCCACGAGGGCCCGCTCCTCAGAGCAGTACGTGGTCGGGCAGGGGTTCCTGACCGGGCCGGTCACCGAGGGGATGCGCCTCGAGGGGCAGATCACCGCCGCGGGTGCGGAGGGGGATGGGATCCTGAAGGTCGAGGGGTACACCGTGTTCGTCCCCGGTGTGCAGCCCGGGGCGACCGTCACCGTGGAGGTCGAGAGCGTCCAGCCGCGCTTCGCGTTCGCCCGGGTGGTCGAGCGCGACGACTAGTCGGCGGGGTGCCCATCCGCGGTGGTCCCGGCATCCGCGGCGCGTGCCAACCGCACCACGAGGTAGACGAACGGTGTGTCGATGAGGGCGATGAGCAGCTTCAGCAGGTACTGCCCGATCATGAGGCTCCCGAGGACCGACAGCGGCAGCGCCTCGCCGATGCCCACGACCGCGGGGGCGACGGCGAAGGCGATGCCCACGAACAGCACCGTGTCGATCGCCTGGCTCGTCGCGGTCGACCCGATGTTCCGCAGCCACAGCAGGCGTGCACCGGTGCGCCCACGGATCCAGTGGAACACGAGCACATCCCAGTTCTGGCTGATGATGTACGCGATGAGGCTCCCGATGATGATGTTCGTCCCGGGCGCGAGGACCTGTGCGAACGCGGCGCTCAGCTCGGGGTCGAGCCCCGGTGCGACGATCGTCGTCCACACGAGCCCCAGCAGTGCGAAGTTGAGCAGGAAGCCCACGTTGACGAGCAGCTGTGCGGCGCGCTTGCCGTACAGCTCGGTGTAGCAGTCCGACGCGAAGTAGGTGAGCGCGTACGCGATCGCCGCCCCCGGCAGGATGACCGCCGCGCCCGTGACCGGCAGCGCGGTCGGCAGCTCGAAGATCAGCAGCTTCGCGGCCGTCAGCTGTGCGGTCGTGAGCGCGGTGACGAACAGTCCCACCAGGGCGATCTGGGTCGCCGGCTGTGGCTGCTCACGCATCCTCGATCCTCCCGTGGCGTGCATCGATCGCATCGAGCTGGTCGAGCGTCTTGCGGATCGACGCGCGGATCGCCTCCGAGCGGTTCACGAACTTGCCGCCCTCCCCGACGTGGCGGTCGAGGTCCGCCAGCAGCTCCGCGGGCACCTCCACGCTTATCTTGGGCATACCCAGCGATGGCTGGAGGAATACTTACGTCTGCTCACTCAGGCGGAGGGGCGGCCGCGGCGGTCGCGGCGACCGCCCACGGTGAGCAGGAACAGCAGCAGCAGCCCGATGCCGTACGCCGCCATCAACGGCACCGTCACCAGGAACATGGTGAACACGTCTGCGGGGGTGAACACCGCGGCGACGGCGAGGATCGCGACGGTCACCTCCCGCCACCGGCTCCGCATGTGCACATAGCTCATCCCCCGCCGGTGCAGCAGCAGCATCAGCACGGGGATGTCCGCGAGGAGGCCGATGCCCATGGTGGTGAAGACGATCAGCCAGAAGAAGTTCGTGATCCGGTAGGTGACCAGCATCTGCGCGCTCACCGCATCGCTGACGAGCCAGGAGATGACCGACGGGGCGAAGACGGTGTAGCCGAAGGCCGACCCCCCGATGAGCCCCACCACCAGGACCGCCGTCCACCGGGCGATCACCCCGCGCCGGCCCCGGACGATCTCGCGCTCACGCAGTGCGGGCCAGCTGTAGTACCCCAGCACCGGCAGCGTCAGCAGCGCGGCGATGATCGCGGCGAACTTCACCTGGAACACCAGCGCCTCCATCGGGTGCAGGGCGACGACCGAGAGCACGTCCGCGGGGCGCACCGCCGAGGGCATCCGCGCG
>JAVLBV010000071.1:0-5093 GCA_031580685.1 Haloquadratum sp.
CTCGTGTACGCCACCAGCCCCAGGATGGCGTACACGAGCTTCGGCGTCGGTGGTGCGACGTTCCAGATGGTCGCACACGGGCTCATCAGCGGGCTGATGTTCATGGCGGTGGGGGTGATCTACAACGTGACGCACACGCGGCAGATCGCGGAGATGTCCGGGGTGACCGACCGGCTGCCCGTCGCGGCGTGGATCTTCGTCGCCGGTGCGTTCGGGTACATGGGGCTGCCGCTGATGGCGGGCTTCGCCGCGGAGTTCTTCATCTTCAAGGGGGCGTTCGCCTCGACGGTGACGCCGCTCATGCCCATCTTCACCGCACTGGCGATGTTCGGCATCGTGATCGTGGCGGGCTACCTGCTGTTCGCGATGCAGCGGGCGCTGTTCGGCCCCTTCAGCGTGAGCGGGATGGAGGACCTCCCGCGGGCGGCCCGGCATGATGTGGCGCCGATGGTGGTGCTGCTCGCGCTGATCATCATCCTCGGGGTCGCCCCCGAGCTCATCTTCGGGATGATCCAGGATGCGGTCGGGCCCCTGCTGCCCGGGGGGCGGTCATGATCGCGCCACTGCAGGCGGAGGCGGTCGGCTGGGTGGGCATCGCCCCCGCGCTGATGCTCGCGGCGACGGCGCTGGCGATCTTCGGCTACGACATGGTCCGCCCCGACGCGACACGGCAGGGGGTGATGGTCATCATGGGCCTGATCGGGAGCGTGAGTGCGGCGGTGCTCGCGGGGGCGCTGCTGGCGTCCGGCGCCGGACCCGAGACGCTCTTCGGGGGTGCGCTGATCGTCGACGGCTTCGCGCTGTTCTTCGCGCTGATCGTCGCGCTGGTGACGACGCTCGTGCTGCTGGGGGCGGCGGAGTACCTCGGCGGGGGCCCCCACCGTGCGGAGTTCTACACGCTCGTGCTGTTCGCCGCCACCGGCATGACGCTGATGGCGTCGGCGCACTCGCTGGCGACGGTGTTCGTCGCACTCGAACTGGCCTCGTTGCCGTCGTACGCGCTGGTGGCGTACCTCAAGCAGGACCGCGGCTCGGTGGAGGCAGGGCTGAAGTACTTCCTCGTGGGGGCGGTCGCCTCGGCGGTCTTCGCGTTCGGTATCAGCCTGGTGTATGCGGGGACGGGGGTGCTGCGGCTGGACGCGATCGCCGCGGCCCTCGCGGGGTCGTCGGTCGAGCCGATCGTCGGCGTGGGCGTGGTCTTCCTGCTGGCGGGCTTCGCGTTCAAGACCGCCGCGGTCCCGGTGCATCTGTGGGCACCGGCCGCCTACGAGGGGGCCCCCTCCCCGGTGTCGGCGCTGCTGTCGTCGGCGTCGAAGGCGGCGGGCTTCGCCATCGCGATCCGGGTGCTGATGACGGCCTTCCCGATCGGGACGGTCGGTGCGGCCATCGACTGGGTGCTGTTGGTGCAGATCATCGCGGTGGCGACGATGCTGGTGGGCAACTTCGCGGCGGCGGTGCAGACGACCGTGAAGCGGATGCTGGCGTACTCATCGATCGGCCATGCGGGCTACGGGCTGATCGGCCTCGCGGCGGTGACCGCAGGCGGCCCCGCAGGCGACGTCCTCGGGGCGACGATGGCGCACCTGTTCGTCTACGGCTTCATGAACACGGGGGCGTTCCTGTTCATCGGACTGACCGAGCACTGGCGGATCGGCCGGTCGATCCGTGACTTCGACGGGCTCGCCGCCGATGCCCCGATCGCCGCGGTGGCGATGACCGTCTTCCTGTTCTCACTGGCGGGGCTGCCGTTCTTCGGGGGGTTCATCTCGAAGTACGCGCTGTTCACCGCGGCGATCGGGGCGGGGTTCTGGTGGCTCGCCGCGGTGGGTGCGCTCACGAGTGCGCTGTCGGTGTTCTACTACAGCAAGGTGGTGCGGGCGATGTGGATCGAGGATGCGGCGGCACCGCGGCAGCTCGATCGGCCCGTGGGGCTGTACACCGCGATCGTGGTGGCGGCGGTGGTGACGGTGCTGCTGTTGCCCGGGTTCGGCCCGGTGATCGAGACCGCCCAGGCGGTCGCAGCGGCGTTCTGATCACAACCCACAGCGCTATTGAACTCCACGTCCTTCCGCCTGCATGCACCGGCGGCTGATCGTGGGATGCGCTCGGTCGTCGCTCGATGCCGTCGCGCAGATCGCCCAGCTGCCCGGGGAGACGACGATCATCAGTCGCCGACGGGAGGTGACAGAGCGGTGCGCTGACCTGGACGTGCGGTGTCTGCGCCGTGACCCCAGCGATGCCGATGAGTACCCCGAGGCGGCCGACACGGTGATCTGTGCGGCCCGGGACACCGCGCGCAATCACACGCTCATCCGGGCACTCGACGGACGCTACCCGCACGCGCCCCGCATCGTGATCGGCGGTGAGGACGATGGGTCCGAGGCGGCCGCCGCGATCGGGGCCACCGCGGACCGCTGGGTCCGCAGCGGGCAGGCGACCGCAGCGGCCATCAGCGCGGTGCTGGGCGGGTCTGGGCCGAGCCGGGCCGTGCGGCTGCTGCGGCTGCTGCGGGCGACACCGGGGCCGCTGGCGGTGCTGATGCACGCGACCCCGGACCCCGATGCGATCGCGAGTGCGCTGACGCTCATCGCGCTCGCCGACCGGGTGGGCCTCACCGCGGAGGCGTGCCACTTCGGGGAGCTGTCACACCAGGAGAACCGCGCGCTGGTCAACCTGCTGGAGATCGACCTGCACCCCATCGCCGAGGTCGACGAGCTCACCGCGTACCCGGCGGTCGCGCTCGTCGACCACACACGGGTCCCCCAGGCCGTTGCAGACGAGGTGATCGCCGTCGTCGACCACCATGCGGTGCGCGAACCGATCAGCGCCTCCTTCATCCACATCGACCCGGCGGTGGGCGCGACCAGCACCATCATGGCGGGCTACCTGCGCGCGCTGGCGATCGCTCCGGCGCCGGACCTCGCCAGTGCACTGACCGTCGGCATCCGCACCGACACCGGCGACTTCTCCCGGGAGGTCGATGCCCGCGACCTGGAGATGGCCGGCTGGCTCTCACAGTGGAGTGATGCGGGCCTGCTCGAGCGCGTCGAGACGCCCACGATGCAGGCGGAGATGCTGGACGTGTTGGCGCGTGCGGCCACACATCGCGAGACCGTCGGCCCCGTGCTGCTGGCGGCCGTCGGTGAGGTCCACGAGCGCGATGCACTCGCACAGACCGCCGACCACCTGCTGATGCTCGAGGGGACG
Source organism: Haloquadratum sp. (assembly GCA_031580685.1). Lineage (GTDB taxonomy): Archaea > Halobacteriota > Halobacteria > Halobacteriales > Haloferacaceae > Haloquadratum. The sequence goes on from JAVLBV010000071.1 coordinate 3,208, forward strand.
GATGTGGTGATCGTCTACGGCTACACCGACGACGCCGTGGTGGTCTCCGCGCGGGCGCAGGGGGCGATCGACGTCGGGCATCTGCTGCAGGACGCGCTCGGCCAGATCGGGAGTGCCGGAGGGCACGAGGACATGGCGGGCGCGCAGGTGCGGTGGGGGATCATGCACGATGGGCTCGAGCGGGATGCGGAGGAACGGTGGGAGATCGCCGAGAACATCGTCGCCGGGCGGATCGCCGAGACGCTCGAGCATGCCGACCGGGTGGCGGTGACGGACCCCACCGAGCTGACGTTCGAACGGGGGCGGCCACGATGACACAGCCGCCGACGGTGGGCGAGTACATGACCGCAGACGTGCAGACGGTCGACCCCATGGAGACGGTGCGGGCGGTGGCGACGAAGATCAAGCACTCGGACGGACACACGGGCTTCCCGGTCGCGGAGGGGCGCCGGGTCATGGGGTTCGTCAGCGCGAGCGACCTGCTGCTGGCCGATGACGACGCGGCGGTGTTCACGGTGATGACCGAGGACATCATCGTCGCACACCCGGAGATGCGGGTGACCGATGCGGCCCGGGTGGTGCTGCGGTCGGGGATCCAGAAGCTGCCGGTCGTCGACGATGCGGACAACCTCGTCGGCATCATCTCGAACACGGATGTGGTGCGCTCGCAGATCGAGCGGGCGACCCCCCAGAAGGTGGGCAAGCTCATGGAGACGCTCGAGCAGATCCACGACATCTCGGTGAGCCAGGAGCGCCGCTCGGTGGCGATCGGGGCGGTGATCCCCACGCAGGCGCGGGTGTACGCGGACGAGCTGGAGGGCCGGCGGTACGAGCTCGAGCGGGGGCTCGCAGAGCCGCTGGTGGCGATCGACAGCATGGACGGCCTGCTGTTGGCCGATGGGCATCACCGGGTGCTCGCCGCAGAGCGGCTGGGGATCGACCGCATGGACGCGTACGTGATCGTCGTCGAGGACCCCGTCGAACTGGGGATGTACCGCACCGCCCAGTCGGAGGGGCTCAGGGGGATCGCCGACATCGAGGTGGTGGATTACGCCCGGCATCCGCTGATCGAGCGCACGCACCGCATCTCCGAGGGCCGCTCATGAGGGGGGCGTCGCCTGGGTGCGCATCGCCGCTGCCGCGGCCACGGCTGCAGACCGGTCATCGAGCACCTGGTGTTCGTACGCCGGCCCGTCGGGGGCCTGCATGAGCAGGTCCAGTCGGACCACCCACCGGCCATCCGGTCGCTGTCGCATGCGGACACTGCCGTACCCGTCCTGCCGGGTCCACTCGGTCAGCTCCGCATCGTCGCGCGTGCGGTCCCACATCTCGTCTGGCACACCCGCAGGTGCAGGCCTCAACGTGTCGGTCGGCGCCCCAATACGAGGCGTTTTGCCCGTCTGCACGGAAGGTCCCTCAAGATGAGTGCCGACGACCCACCCAGCGAGGAGTCCCTCCGGGAGTCGGTCGAGCGATCGCGCAGCGGAGCACCCGCCGCAGGTGCGGTGGTCCGCGACCGGTTCTCCGCCGATGAGATCTTCCAGCGGATCATCGCCGCGGCGGATGAGGAGATCACCTCGGGGAACCGTGAGCTGTTCTTCAGCGGGCTGGCCGCGGGCTTCGCGATCACCCTGACGTTCCTGCTGTACGCGTCGATGATGGAGGCGACCGACAGCTCGGTGGTGGGTGCGATCTTGTACCCCCTGGGCTTCATCTACATCATCATCGGGGGGTATCAGCTGTACACCGAGAACACGCTGCCCCCGGTGGCTCTGGTGCTCGAGGGGTTGGTCTCCTTCCCCCTGCTGCTGCGCAACTGGCTGGTGGTGCTGGCCGGGAACTTCTCCGGCGGGCTCGTCGGTGCGGTGCACGAGCACCTGGACGGG
>JAVLBV010000072.1:0-4868 GCA_031580685.1 Haloquadratum sp.
TCTCCGCCGACTCGTTCGCTGGCTCCGGTGTGGGGGTTGGCGTGGGCGTGGGGGTGGGACTGGGCAGCTGGACCGGCTGGGCGAAGCCGCCGCCACCCCCGCCGCCTCCACCGCCACCTCCACCACCGCCACCACCGCCACCGGAAGGCGCTTGTGGGGAAGGACTGGGATCTTTGATCTGCTCAGCCCCTTCACCGGAGCCCTCGGCATCTTCAAGCGTCTCCTCTAACTGCTGCTCAGTCTGCAGCCTCGGGCGAGGGCGTCACAGGCGACGACGCCGGAGACCTGACCGTCGGTCGGTGAGTAGTAGCCGCCGAGGATCACGTCGGGGTCGACCAGCGGGAGGTGCTCGGTGACCTCCGCAGGGCTCAGCAGCTGTGGGTCCTCGATCCCGTACGCCAGCGCATACTCGACGCGACGCTGCAGGAACGCCATCCGCTCCTCGCTGCGGGCGACCTCGATGCCGCCGACCTCCTGGTACGCCTGCGTGCCATCGATGCTCTCGAGCTCCGAGTACAGCTGTCGGCTGTAGTCTGCGAACTGACAGAGCTCCTTGGACTCGGCCGTCTGGAACATGATGCCGGGTGCGTGCGTGGAGGAGCCGCCTGTCGTCGGCATCGGCCCCTGGTCCACCACGACCACATCCGAGACACCCATCTGTGTCAGCTGATACGCCAGGTTGCACCCCACGATGCCTGCGCCCACGATGACCGTGTGGGCGGATTGCGGCTGGGTTTCCGTCGGTTCCATGGTTCTGGTGCAGGGTTTGATGCGTCGGGCAAATAGATGTCGCCGAGCCGAAGGGTCCACGACGTGTCGGTTGGGTGACTTGATGTGGTGGTGCGGCTCAGTCTGCCAGCTCGCCGAGCGTCCCGATCACGGTGAGCAGCTCGTCCACCGCCGCCTCCAGCACGTCGGTCCCCAAGGCCGCACTCGCGGTGCGGGGGTCACCCACCGCACCGCTCGTCGTGAACTCATCCGTGTCGACCGCGAGGTTCGTGCGGCCCGCCCAGCGACCCCAACGGTCGGCACCACCGGCCGCTGCGGCCTCAAGCTGCGACTCATCGATGAGCTCTGGGGCGATCGCCTGGACCGCCGCCGTCTCGATCGGCCCCCCATGGCCCATCTGCTGGCGGTACTCCGCATCCACCGCGTCGAACCAGGTGAACGACACCACCCGGGCGGGCAGTGCGCGGGTCAGCTCCGCGCTCAGGATCTGCAGTGCGGGCACGTTGCCCCCATGGCCGTTGATGATCACGATGCGGTCCCATCCATGTGCCACGAGCGCTTCGACCACCTCGCCCACGTACGCCTGGAAGGTGGCGGCGGAGACCCACAGGCTCCCCCGGAAGCGGCGGTGCTCCGCGGCCACCCCGACGGGGACCGGTGGGGCGATGAGCAGCTCGCCGTCGGTGCGTTCGGCGGCGCGGCGGGCGACATTTGTGGCGGTGAGGGTGTCGGTCCCCAGCGGTGCATGCGGCCCGTGCTGTTCGGTGCTGCCCACCGGCAGGAGGACCGCATCGGGGTCGGTGGGGGTCGCCTCCCAGGTGAGCTCTGCTAGCTGCATACCACCCGCAGGGAGGCGATCGGCTAATGTATTGATGTCCGCCCGCAATTATGTCGCCCGCGACCGACGGACACGTATGGCGGACGCACACTGGGCGGTCAGCACCATCGCGCTCGACCGGCTGCCCTCCGGAAGACAGCTGCGGACCTACCGGCACACCATCGATGGGGGGGAGGGACCGCATCTGGTCATCGTCGCGACCCAGCACGGGATCGAGCTCGCCGGGGCGGTGGTGATCCGTCGGATCATCGATGAGCTCACGCCGACAGCCCTCAGCGGCTCCCTCACGCTGGTCCCTGTCATGAACCCGCTCGCGTTCGACCATCGCTCCTACATGACCCCCGGGGACTACGACGTGCTGAATCCCAACCTCAACCGCAGCTGGCCCGGCGATGCCGAGGGGACCCTCGTCGAGCGGATGTGTGCGGCCTACTGGGGACTGTTGGAGACGGCCGATGTGGTCGTCGACCTGCACACGGGCACCCCCGCGATGGCCCCCCATGCCCGGGTGGCGGCCGACCCGGCGGCGCTGCGGCTCGCGGAGACGACCGGGTGGCCGGCGATCACCGTCACCGACACCGGGACCGCGGGGGCACAGACGCTCCGGGACGCCGCATCCACCGCCGGGATCACGGCGATCACCCTCGAGCTGGGCGACTCCCGAACGCTGGCCCCGGCGATGGTCCGTGCGGGCACCGACGCGGTCGGCGCGCTGATCGGTGCGTGTGTCACCGAGGGGGCTGCTGCACCGGAGGCGTCCCCGACGCAGCACTGGGTCGATGCGGGCGATGCGGTCCGCGCGTCGACGGCGGGGCTGTTCGAGCCGGCGATGGGCTGTCAGGTCGGCGAACGGGTGGCGGCGGGGACACCCCTGGGGAGCATCTTCGATCCGATGCGACTCGAGCCGCTCGAGGAGCTGACCGCACCCGTGAGCGGCCTGCTGTACTCGCGGTCGATGGGCGGGGCGATCGTCGCGGGGGAGCGGGTGGCGTCGGTCGCCGTCCCGGCAGGGACGGCTTAAAGTCCTTCATCATTCCGCATGCACCCCTAAGTGACCGAGGCGTGTGTGATGACCTATCACATGTCGACCAACGCCGCCACATCCTTCGATGCGATCACGCAGATCATCGCCCGGCTGGAGCGGACGGCCGGAGCGATCGGGAAGGCGGCAGTCCAGACCGCAGATGCGGATGGGACCGTGCGGGCCGAGCTGGAGATCCCCATCGGCGCGTCCGGCGAGCACCCACTCATCCATCGGCACCCCATCGAGCATGACGCGGCGACGATCTCCCTGCGGTTCGGGCTCAACACGGGGCTGCTCGATGAGTTCGAGATGGTGGACATCAGCGCGGAGTTCCGGGAGGTGACACACCGGGACGGGGGGTTGGTGGTGACCGTCGGCTTCGTCATCGCCCCGTATGCACATCCCAGACCCGTCGAGGAGCGCGATCCGGTGGATGCAGCGCTGGCTGCAGCGCGGACCCCCGAGCTGCGACCGTACGATGACATCCCCTACCTGCAGGCGCTGTACGACCGCTGTGACACCTTCGCGGAGATGGGCGAACGCATCGACATGGACGTCTCCAGCGAGACGGTGCGGCGCTACATGATCCAGGCGGGGGTCCATGTGCCCGCGACCGACCACGCCGAGGCAGCACCGCTCGATGTCCCAGATATCGCGCTCCCGGCGGGGATCGACGCAGACGTGCTCGTCGAGGCGGTCGCGGAGGCACGGACGGTGCATGAGGTCGCCAGTCGGCTCGGGATCGACCAGCGGGGGTGCCGGGAGCTGCTCGCCGAGCTGGACGTCCTCGATCTGGTGCTGTGCCGGATGGCCACGGCCGATCAGGCGGCCGTCGACCCCGCGATGGTCTGTGACCGCTTGCGCCGCAGCGCACCGGAGCCACCCGCATGATCGGCGGGGGGCACCTGAAGACCCAAGTCTGTCGGGGGATGATGTAGGGTATGGCCACAGAAGCACAGGCGCAGGCGGACCCCCCGCTGGCGCGACTGCTCGCAGACGCCCGCTTCGAGCTCATGCCCTTCCAGAGCTTCACAGGGGAGCTCGAGGAGCTGCCGGAGATGGCAGAGATCGCCGTCACCACCTCACCCCAGCTGGGCATCGAGACCACCGTCGAGGAGTCGGTCGCAGCGGCGGCCGCGGGCTATCGGGTCGTCCCCCACATCGCGGCGCGGTACGTCGAGGGGCCCGAGCAGCTGCGATGGATCATCGATTCACTCGATGCGGCGGGGATCGAGGACATCTTCGTCCCAGGCGGCGACCGCGAGGACCCGGATGGACCGTATGAGTCGGCGCTCGACCTGCTGGAGGCGATGGAGGCCGCGGAGCATCCGTTCACCGACGTGGGCATCACGGGCTACCCCGAGGGACACGCGTTCATCGATGATGCGACGCTGCGGGCGTCGATGGCCGCGAAGGCCCCCCACGCGACGTACATCGTGACCCAGCTGTGCTATGATGCGGAGACGATCGTCGCGTGGATCGACTCCATCCGCGATGCGGGGGTCGACCTCCCGATCGAGGTGGGCATCCCCGGGGTGATGAACTATCAGAAGCTGCTGAAGATCTCCGCGAAGGTGGGGGTGGGCGACTCCGTCCGGTTCCTCCGGAAGACGACCGGGATCGTCGACACGATCAGACAGGTGATCGGGTCACGGGGCATGTACACGCCCGATGACCTGGTCGAGGGGCTCGCGGCCGTCGCCGATGACGGACACTACGACCTCCGCGGACTGCACATCTACACGTTCAACAACACCGAGGATCTCGAGGCCTGGCGACAGCAGCGGCTCGCCGCGGTCTGAAGAAAGGGAGGAAGGTCGCCGGCGGCTCTAGCTGATGTCGATGCCCAGCTTCTCCTGCTCGCGGGCGGAGGCGTTGACCGACTCCTTGAACGGCACCGGCGCGACCGTCGCGTACACCGGCTCTCCGGGGGTCTCCGCGTACTCGTCGGGCAGGTGGACCGCGAACTCCACGTCGAGCTCCTCGTCGTAGATCTCGTCATTCAACGGTGTGTCCGTCGCCGCCTGCAGCGTGGCCGCAGGCACGAAGCCCAGGGCGATGTTGGTCTCGAGGTCCGGGTTCCACCACGGTGAGGTGATGTAGCCGACCTCCTCACCGCTGTCGGGATCCGAGATCAGCCAGAAGTCCGTCGCGTACTCCTGGATGGGCTTGCCGGCCATCTTGAGGCCGATCAGCTTGAGTGCGAAGGGGTACTCGCCCGCTTCGACCTGCGCCTTCTGCGCCTCCTCGGCGTCCGCATCACGCCCGAGTGCCTCC
>JAVLBV010000073.1:0-4867 GCA_031580685.1 Haloquadratum sp.
CCTCATGGTCGGTGAACTGCACCAGCGGGTAGGACTTGTCGTCCTTCAGGCGGACGTTGTACCGTGGCTGGTGGCGCTTGATGAGGTTCGCCTCCAGCAGCAGCGCCTGCGTCTCGGTGTCGGTGACCGCGGTCTCGATCGCCTCGGCGTCGGCGACCATCTGTGCGGTGCGCTGGCTCGCGGGGTCGGCGTACGAGCGCACCCGGTCGCGCACGACGACCGCCTTGCCGATGTAGATCGGGCGGTCGTCGGCGAGGAACTGGTACACACCGGGGGCTCGGGGGAGGGCTGCTGCGCGCTCGCGCACCGCCGCCGCGTCCATGCGGCGCGTCGGTGCCCGACGGGTATCAACACACCGCGGTGCTCAGGCGGTGGGGAACTCGACGCCCGCCTCCGCGAGCACCGCGGCGAACGCCTCGGCGTCGACGATGGGGACATCTGCAGCCTCGGCTGCCTCCTGCTTGCTCGCACCGGGGTCCGCGCCGATGACGAGGTAGTCGGTGTTGCCCGAGACGCTGGAGGTGACGCGGCCGCCGTGGCGCTCGACGATCTCCGCGGCGTCTGTGCGACTCACCGCGAGCCGCCCGGTGAACACGACCGTGAGGTCGGCGAGCGCCTCGCCCGTCTGTGGGTCCGGCGCGACGGGGTCGACCCCCTCCGCACGCAGTGCGGCGAGCTCGCGGCGGTTCTGGTCGTTGCGCAGGAACGCATCGATCGCCTCGGCGACGATCGCGCCCACCTCATCGACGCCGGTGAGGTCCTCGACCGTCGCGGCGATCAGCGCGTCCACCGAGCCGAACGCCACCGCGAGGTTGCGCGCGATCGTCGGGCCCACCTCGGGGATGCCGAGGGCGACGAGGAACCGCTCCAGCGGCGGCTCGCGGGTCGCGTCGACCGCGGCGACGAGGTTCTCCGCGCTGGTGGTGCCCCACCCCTCCAGCGGCGCCAGGTCATCGACCTCCAGGCGGTACAGGTCCGCGAGCTCGCCGATGAGCCCCGCCGCCGTCAGCTGCTCGACACGCTCGGTGCCCAGCCCCTCGATGTCGAGCGCATCGCGGCTGCCGTAGTGGACGACCGTCTGGACGAGCTGTGCCCGACACCGCAGCCCACCGGTGCAGTACGCGAGGGGGCCGTCACGCCGCACGGGTGAGTCGCACACCGGACACCGCTCGGGGAAGGCGAACGGCTCAGCCGACCGCGCATCGACCACCGCGGCGACCTCGGGGATCACATCGCCCGCCCGACGGACCCGCACGCGGTCGCCGACGCCGATGCCCAGGCGCTCGACCTCGTCGGGGTTGTGCAGCGATGCGCGCGAGACGGTGACGCCGCTGACGTCGACGGGCTCCAGCAGTGCGACCGGCGTGAGCCGGCCCGTCCGGCCCACCTGGACGACGATGTCCTCGACGCGGGTCTCCTCGGTGCGCGCGGGGAACTTGTACGCGAAGGCCCACCGCACCGCCCGTGCGGTCGCCCCGAGCGCCTCGCGCTGGGCGCGGTCGTCCACCTTGATGACGGTCCCGTCGATCTCATAGCCCAGCCCCTCGCGGTCGGCGAGCAGCCCATCGCGGAAGGCGATCGCATCGTCGATCTGCTCGACGCGCGCGGTCCGCTCGGCGACGGCGAAGCCCCACCCCCGCAGCGCGGCGAGCGTCGCCGTCTGCGTCGCCGGCAGGTCGCTGGCATCGAGGATGTCGTACGCGAAGCACGACAGCGGTCGCTCGCGCACCTCGGTGGGGTCGAGCCGTCGCAGCGCCCCGGCGGCGGCGTTGCGGGGGTTCGCGAAGGGGTCCTCCCCCGCCTCGATGCGCTCGCGGTTGTACGCGGTGAACGCCGCGATCGGCATGTACACCTCCCCGCGGACGGCGAGGGTCGCCGGCGGGTCGCCGCTGAGGCGCAGCGGCACCGTCGGGATCGTCTGCACCTGCGGGGTGACGAGGTCGCCCGTCTCGCCGTCGCCCCGGGTGGCCGCACGCACGAGCGCGCCGTCCTCGTACACCAGCTCGACCGACAGCCCGTCGAACTTCGGCTCGCAGGCGTACGCGACCGCATCGCCATCGAGCCGGTCGCGCACCCGCACGTCGAACGCCCGCACCTCCGCGGCCTCGGTGCTCTGGTCGATCGAGAGCATCGGCGTCACGTGCGCGACGCTGTCGAGGCTGTCGACGGGCGCACCGCCGACGCGCTGGGTGGGGCTCGTGGCGGTGGTCGCATCGAAGGCGGCCTCCAGCGCCTCCAGCCGCGCGAAGAGCTCGTCGTAGCGGCGGTCGGAGATGATCGGGTCCGCCGCGATGTAGTAGCGGTGGTCGTGCTCGCGGATGGCCGCCCGCAGCTGCTCGATCTGCGTCATCGCCGCCTCGGGGTCGAGGCTGTCGACGGGCGCGAACGCCAGCGCGTCGGGGGCGAGGTACGGGTTCTCACCGTCGGCGTAGCGCAGCTCATCTGCGGGCGGGATCACGCCGCTGGGCATGGCCATCGTCCGGACGGCCCCCCGTTAGCTGTGTCGTCCCATCGCGCACATCGACACCCATACCTCAGCCGCCGCTGACCGTGTGGACATGCCGGATGACTTCCTGCTGCTCACCCCGGGGCCGGTGCCCCTGCAGCCGCCGGTGACCGAGGCGATGACCGAGCCGATGGTCTCGCACCGCTCGGCGTCGTTCGCCGAGACGGTCGCCACCCTCACCGCCGACCTCGAGTGGATCTTCACGCACTCGACGCTCGACGGCTACGACACGACCCCGCCGGGCGGCGGGACCGCGCTCGTGCTGAACGGGACGGCCACGCTGGGGATGGAGGCGGCGGTCTCGAACCTGGTGGGCCCCGACGACCGCGTCGTCGCGCTGGTCAACGGCAAGTTCGGCGAGCGCTTCGCGCGCATCGCCGAGCGGTACGCGCAGGTCGAGCGCGTGGCGGTCCCCTGGGGGGAGGCCTTCGACATGGACACCGTCGCCGCGGCGATCACCCCGGCGACGGACCTCGTCACGATGGTGCACAACGAGACCTCCACGGGCATCCTGAACCCCGCGTCGGGGGTGGGGCGGCTGGCCGCCGAGGCGGACGCTCACTTCGTGCTGGATGGGGTGACCTCGATCGGCGGCGATGTGGTCTGCATCGACGACTGGCACGTCGACATCGCGATCACCGACGCGCAGAAGGCCCTCGGCGCACCGCCGGGCATCAGCGCGGTGTACGTCACCGATGCGGTCGCCGACGCGCTCGACGGCGACGGTGGCCCCTTCTATGCGGACCTGCCGCGGCACCTGCAGAAGGCCGCGGCGGCACAGTCGCCGTTCACGAGTGCGGTCCCGCTGTACCGCGCGTTCGCCGCGGCGACCGCCGCGATCCGCGCGGAGGGCATGCCCGCACGCATCCACCGGCATCGCCGGCAGGCGGCGGCGCTGCGCGCGGGCATCACGGCGATGGGCCTGGAGCTGTTCGCCGCGGTCCGCGACGTGACCGTCTACTCGAACACCGTCACCGCCGCCCGTCTGCCCGCACCGCTGCGTGGGGAGGCGTCGACGGCGTTCTTCGATGCGGTCGCGGCGGCGGACGTGGCGATCGCCGGCGGGCAGGCGCACCTCGGTGGGGAGATCTTCCGCATCTCCAACATGGGCGACCACCCACCGGCGGCGATCGAGCGGGGGCTCGCGGCGGTCGCCGATGCGCTCACCACCGCCGGGGTCGACGCGGATGCGGATGCGGCGGTCACCGCGGCACGGGCCGTCCTGCGCCCGTAACCGGTGGTTATAAGCTGACGACAGATTATGCATGGTACACATAATGCCCGAGGAGCGACAGAGCCCGTACATCCACGCGGGCGACGTGGTCGACCCCCACACCGGCGCCGCGGCGGTGCCGCTGTATCAGACCTCGTCGTTCGTCTTCCCGGATGCGGCGACCGCCGCCGACCGGTACGCCCTGCGGGCGGACGGGGACATCTACACGCGGATCTCGAACCCCACCGTCCGCGCGCTCGAGCAGCGGCTCGCGGCGATCAGCGGCGCGCCCGCGGCGGTCGCGACCGCCTCGGGGATGGCCGCGTTCGATGCGATCGTCTCGACGCTGTGTACCGTCGGTGACACGGTCGTCGCCGGCGAGCAGCTGTACGGGGGCCCGTCCGCGCGGTCAGCACCAGCAGCACGAACGAGGTGCCGCCGATGAGCATCCCCGCGATGAGCACCCACTGGGCAGGGGCGGTGAACGCCGCCGCACTCAGCGACTCGGGCGAGAAGCCCGCGGTGGCGACGGCCGTCATCGCATGCGCGACGGCGTTGTACAGGTCCATGCGGGGGGCCACCCCCACGAGATGCAGCGTCCATAGTGCGCCTGCGACGGCGAGGGTGACCACCGTGTACACCCCCAGCAGCAGGCGGGCGGTCTCGGCGATCTGCGGTGTGAGCCGCTCGACCGTCGGCGTCCACGTCTCCGTCTCCAGCAGCTGGGTGCCCGTGACGCCGAGGTCGGCGAAGACGGTCGAGACGAGGATCAGGATGCCCAGGCCACCGAGCCACTGCAGCAGCTGTCGCCACAGCAGCACCGACCGGCTGTGCTGCTCGAAGTCGGTGAGCACCGTCGCCCCGGTCGTCGTCACCCCGCTCATCGACTCGAACAGCGCATCGACGGGTGCGGCGACCGTCCCCACCCCGGCGACGACGAACGGGACCGCCCCGATGACCGCCACGAGCAGCCAGATCAGCGCCGCAGCCAGGAACGCATCCCGTGGCTGTGGGTCCGCATCCTGGCCGAGCCCGCGGGCACCGAGCCCCAGGACCACGGTGACCGCCATCGCCGCGAGGAACGGCATCGCTGGCTCGCCCCACAGCACCGCCAGGACAACGGGCACCGCAAGCGGCACCAGGAACAC
>JAVLBV010000074.1:0-4787 GCA_031580685.1 Haloquadratum sp.
CGCAGTCGGATGAGAACAACCATCAGATCACGATCACCGACGCCCATGCCCGGGGCGATGTGACGCTCACCTCCACGGACACAAACGGCTACACCGGCGGGCTCATCGGCTACATCACCAGTGCGGGCGACATCACCGATGTGTCGGCGACCGGGCGTGTCGACGCGGGCGGCAACGAGGTCGGCGGGCTGATCGGTCGCCTCGACCATGAGCGGCACGGATACTACAATCGTGCGCGCTATGGCGTCGATAACGCGACAGCCTCTGGGCCTGTCAGCACCGATGGGCGATATGTCGGCGGCCTCATCGGCCGGCATCGGTTCGCAAAGGCGGTCGTGAACGCCACCGCGGCGGGCGACGTCACAGCTGGCGGTGACCGTGTTGGCGGATTGATTGGTGACATCAGTGATGGCGAGGTCATCAGGTCGGCAGCGACCGGAGAGGTCACCACTGGTGGAGAGTACGTCGGGGGGCTGATCGGTTACACCGAGAGTGGGGATGTGCTCCAATCCTATGCACGGGGTGCGGTCACCGGGACGGAGAGTGTGGGTGGGTTGATCGGGTACAGCCTCAGAAACACCGTGCAGGATGTGTACGCCACGGGCGACATCTCCGGGCAGACCAACGTCGGGGGGCTCATCGGCTACAGCAACCGCGACACGGTCGACGCGGCATACGCGACGGGGACCGTCACGGGGACGACCCGCGTCGGGGGGTTCATCGGGGATGCCTACGACACGGCGATCGAGGACAGCTACGCGGACGGCGAGGCAGGGGTCGTCACGGTGGGCGGTCAACCTGTCACCGGGCAGCTCACTGGACGCGACAGACGAGGGGCGGGCACCCCCACGGGCCTGACCACCGCGGTGATGCAGGGTCCGGGTGCACCGGAGGCGATGACCGGGTTCGACTTCACCGCCGAGTCGGGGACGTGGCGGACCGACTCGGAGATCGGCTACCCCGTCTTCCAGTGGCAGGAGCGCCGGAGCTTCAGCGCGAGCGTCTCCTCGGACACGAGCATGATCGCCGGAGCGGCGGTGGAGCTGACGGTGCAGGCGACGGATGCGGGGGGGAGCGCCGCCGGCGGGGAGGTCATGCGGTCGGTGACGGTCCAGTCGGCCGATGACGGCGAGGTGCTCGCGCCGACCGAGCTCACCACCGAATCCAACGGCACCCTGATCGTGCAGATCCCCGCAGGGGCGATCACGACCGCAGGCGACGCCCACCGCCTCACCATCGACAGCGCGAACTTCGACCCCCAGGAGGTGACGATCGACGTCGACCACGCGGCCCCGGCGGCGCTCAGCATCAGCGTGGGGCCGAGCGGCGCGGACCCCGATACGGTGATCACCCCTGCACCGGCGGTGGTCGTGGCCGACACCTACGGCAACCCCGTCAACGGAGAGGAGGTGAGCGTGACGGTTGACGGGGGCCGGACGCTGAACGGGACGACGAGCGTCGCGACGGACGCGACGGGGACCGCCACGTTCGATGACCTCACCCTCGCGGAGGCGGGGAGCTTCTCGCTGTCGTTCACGCTCGGATCCGACCCCGCCATCACGACGACCTCGAAGCCCTTCCTGCGGGTCGCACAGGATGGGTCCACCCAGCACGCGTCGATCGGTGCGGCGGTCGCGAACGCGACCGAGGGCAACACGATCGTCGTCGAGGCGGGCACGTACTCCGAGTCGGTCACGCTCGACCGCAACGTCACCGTCGAGGCCGACGGTGCGGTGACGATCAGCCCACCGGCGGGCGAAGAGGGTGGGGTCGGCATCGAGCTGCAGAGTGCCGACGGCTCGCCCGTGGAGGCGGTGGTGGATGGCATCACCGTCGACGGCTTCGACACCGCGGTCCGCGGCGATGATGCGGGGGCGTGGACGGCGCGGGATGTGCACATCGCGAATGCCACCACCGGCATCGATGCGAGCGGCTCCGGTGGTGACTGGCGGGTGGTGGGCCTCACCACGGATGCGGTCGCGGGGACGACGGTCGACGCGTCGGCGAGTGCGGGCAACTGGTCGGTCACCGACACCGTGGTGGCGAACGCGACGGGGACGGTGGTCGACGCTGCGGGTGCGACGGGCAGCTGGTCGCTCGCCGACACGAGCATCCCCGACGCCACGGCGGCGGTGGCCATCGACGCGGGCACCGGTGGGGCCGCTGGGGGCGACTGGTCGGTCGAGAACGTGAGTGTCAGCGGCGCTGCGACGGCCGTCGCCGCGCAGACCGACACCGGTGGGACCGGCGGGAACTGGTCGGTCGCCGATGCGACGCTCACCGACGTGGGCACCGGTGTGGACGCGACGGCGGCCGACGGGGCCTGGGCGGTCTCCGGGTCGACGGTGCGCAACGCGACGACCGGGGTGGCCGCGGGTGACAGCTCGGGGGCGTGGCGGGTCGATGCGACGACCGTGCAGAACACGACGACGGGGATCGCCGCGACGAACGCGAGCGGTGACTGGGCGGTCGAGACGGTGACGCTCACCGACGCGGAGACGGCCATCGACGCCGCCTCCACGAGCGGCGCATGGGCGGTCTCCGATGCGACGGTGACGGATGCGACGACAGGGGTCTCCGCCGCGGGTGCCACCGGGACGTGGCAGGTGGCCGCCTCGACGGTCACCAACGCGACGACCGGCGTCGATGCGGCGGGGACGAGCGGGGCGTGGACCCTCGAGGAGACCACGTTCACCGGGCCGACGGCGGCCACCGGATCGGTGACCGCCGTGGCCGCAGGGGGCTCCACCGGCGACTGGTCGGTCCGTGGGACCACCATCACCGACGCCTCGAGTACGGCGGGGTCGGTCACGGCGGTCGCGACGACCGATGGGACGGGCTCCAGCGGCAACTGGTCGGTGCTGGCTTCGACGATATCCGGCCTGGAGAGCACCGCGGGCGACGTGAGGGCGATCGACGCGCGAGATGCGACGGGCACGTGGACGGTGGGCGGGCCCGAGACGACGGGCACCGACACCACGGGGCTGTCGGGGGAGATGCGCATCGCCGACCTGCAGAGCGATGCAGCGGGGGGGAGCGCGGGGGCGGTGGATGCGACCGGGGCGACGGGTGGGTGGACGGTGGGTGACACGACGATCGAGGACGTGACGACCACCGCGGCGACGGCCGACACCGAGTCGTACGCGGTCAGAGCCGGTGGGGCGACCGAGGCGTGGACGATCGAGGAGACGGACATCCGCCGGGTCGTCGCCAACGAGACGGCCGCCGCGGCGATCGCGATCGATGCGGGCGACGGGCAGGCGACGTCGAACTGGACGGTCTCCGGCGGGGCGATCGCCGACATCGATGGGTCGACGGCGACGGTGGTGCGCGACCGGACGTCGGGCGCGGCGCACAGCCCGACGGTCTCGGGGGTCACGATCGCGGACGTCACCGCCCGCAGCGGACCGGGGGCGTCGGCCGCACTGGACTTCGCGGGCACGAGCGGTGGGTTCGTCATCGAGGACGTGTCGCTGTCGCAGGTCACGAACGCGACGGGGCTCGATGCGAGCGACACCGGGGCCGACTGGCGCTTCAGCCGCTCTGGGATGGCGGACGTCAGCGGCACCGCGATCAGCGCGACCGCCTCGACGGGCGACTGGGTGGTCGCGTTCACGGAGGTCAGCGACGTGACCGACGGGGTCAGTGCCGATGACTCCGAGGGGGACTGGGCGGTCTCGCGCGCACGGTTCACCAACACCACGGAGACGGTGCTGCGTGCGACCGGGACGCGAGGCAACTGGCAACTCACGGACTCGCAGGTGGAGAACGCGAGCGGGACGGACCCCGTGCGCCGTGACAGTGACGAGGACCGGGGATCGATCGTGGTGAACGCCACCGATGCGGGGGTGCGTACGGATGCCGATCGGCTGCTGCAGACCCCACCCACCGCCGGCCGGATCGACGGGCAGGCGATCGCCGCGAGCGTCCGCGCGAAGGCGGACCGGAGCCAGCTCGAGCGCGTCGAGGTGCGCACGGAGACGAGCGTGGAGGCCGAGACCGACGCCGAGCGTGGGGTGCGCGTGCGCCTGGAGCGGCCGGTCGACGGGGAGGACCCGCGCGGGGCACGCTATGACCTCACCCCGAGCAACGTCACGGCTGCGGACACGCTCGTGGTCAACAGCACGGTCGTCGGCGAGCGCCCCCGGGTGGTCGTCGCGAACGCCGAGTCGGTCTCATGGACGCGCACGCAGAACGCCGATGGCTCCTGGGACATCTCCGTCGATGCGAACCCGACGACGGTGGACTACCACTTCGCCGAGGATGGGTCGGCACCGCAGCTGGAGACGGAGATCGGCGCGGCGACCGTCTCGACAGCGGCGGGCATGAGCATCGAGGCGCTGACGCTCAGCGACCAGCCTGCGGAGACGCAGGAGCTGCTCGATGGGACCGTCTTCATGACCGATGCGCAGCTGTTCAGCGCGCCGCAGTACAGCGATGCGGGCACCCCGGATGACACCAGCGACGACTACATCCAGATGACGCTGTCCGCCCCGTCGACGCGGACGGATGCAACGCAGAACACGGGCTTCTACACGGTGCGGCTGCCCGAGGAGCTGATCGACCACTGGGGGGTCTCCCTGGAGGAGCTGCAGGGGCTGCGCAACTTCGAGGACACCGAGACGACGGTGACGGCCGATGAGGCGGGTGGGGCGATCATGGACGTGCGCTTCGAGTACTCGACGGTGAACATCGCCATCGGCCCGGGGGGGTCGCGGGGCTCGAGGCCGACGGCCGCATCCTGCTGCGGTACTGTGATGCCTCCGGCGCGGTCACACCGGCGGCGA
>JAVLBV010000075.1:0-4672 GCA_031580685.1 Haloquadratum sp.
CGACAGCTACCGGGTGGTGACCGCAGCCACCCACCGGCCGGTGCTGATCGCGGGGGGTGCCCGCGGGTCGTACACCGCGAACTCGTGGCCCAGCAGCTCGTGCTCGCCGAGCAGCTCCCCGTGATCTGCGGCGATCACCACGATCGGTGGGACCGCCGAGTGTGCATCCGCCGCGGACAGCAGCTGCCCGACCGCATCGTCCATGCTCGCGATCGCCGCATCGTACAGGTCGCCGAGCGCCGACCACTCCGCATCGTCGATCGCGCGCACCCCCGCGTTGTACTCCTTGGAGTTCTGACACACCGCCGCGGGGTCGGCACCGGGTGCGAAGCGGCTGCGGAACGGCTCTGGCGGGTGGTACGGCAGGTGCGCGTCCATCAGGTTGAGGAAGACGAACCAGCGGTCCTCCCGCCGCATCGTCGCGATCGCCCGCTCGACCGCCGCGGGGGTCTTCGAGTCGCCCTGGTCGGCCCGGGCGGTGCGCTCGTGGATGCGGTTGCCCAGTGCGACCAGCTGCTGTGCCACCGTGCGCAGCCGCGGGCGCTGATGCAGCTGCTCCCAGACCCACCGCAGCGGGGCGCCCCCGACGCCCCCGGGCAGCACCTCGAAGAAGTTGTCCACCTCCGCGAACCCCTGTGTCATCCCGGTGTAGGGGGTGATCCACGCGTTCGAGGAGAAGCAGGCGGTGTGCATCCCCGTCGCCGCGAGCGCCCCCGCGAGCGTGCGGTCCGTGCGGAGGTACGGCTCCTGCTGGTCGGCACCGTGCTCGGAGGGGTACCGGCCGGTGAACATCGATGCGTGGACCGGCAGCGTCCACGGCGCGGGTGCGACCGCCTGCTCGACGACCGTCGCCGTCTCGGCGAACGCATCGATCGCGGGTGTCGTCGGCCGGTCGTAGCCGTAGGGCCCCAGCCGGTCCCGCCGCACGGTGTCGAGGACGACGAAGAGGATGTTGCGGTCCCCGTGGTCACTCATCGGGCCGACTCGTCACCGGGTGCAAAAAGCCGCTGTGGTCCGGTCGCGATCAGAACGGCGCCTGCGGCCCCTCGTCCTCCTCGACGGTCTCGCCGGGGAAGGAGGGGGACATCCCACCGAAGCCGCCGTCCATGCCGGTGTCGGCGTAGACCATCTCGATCTCGGGGATCTCCTGGACCATCCGCGTCTTGATCGCCTGGATCGTCATCGGCGAGATCCCACAGCCCGAGCAGGCCCCGCCCAGCTGGACGGTCACCTCGCCGGCCTCCTTGTCGAGATGCGAGATGGCCGCGGAGCCGCCGTGCATCTGGATCTGGGGGAAGTTCCGCCGCAGGAACATCACGATGCGCTCTTTGAGGTCGTCATCACCCTGTGTTACGTCGGTGCTCATACCCGGACCAAACGCCCACAGCGGCTTATCGCTTTGGTTCGGGTGGGAACTCGAAGACCTCCTCGAGCGCCGCGACGAGCGCGTCGGTGTACGCGTCGATGACCGTCTCGAAGCGCTCCTGATCGATCTCGACACCGGTGAGCCGGGCGTACGGGTCTGGGGGCAGCTCGATCGCGAACGCCCCGTCGGCGTACACCGGCTCGGACTCATTCAGCACCTGCTGGTCGAGCGCGTGGACGAGGCGTGAGTCGTACCGCTCGTTCATCTCACCGAAGGCGATCCGGTACGCCCGCTGCAGCGGGGTGAGGTAGTGTCGGTACTTCTCGGCGAACTTCTCGGGGTCGAACCGGACCATGCGGACGGTCGATGGCCGAGGCGCAAGGCTTGCTCGCTGCGCAGCCGCACGTCTTTTACGGATCACGCAGATGCGTTTGGCATGGTCGTCATCCGACAGTTCGTCGCGAGCCTCCGGCTGCTCCCGGCGCATCCGGTCATCTTCGTGCCCGCACTGATCATCGCCGTCCTCGACGTGCTCGGTGGTGCCGGGGCGGCACCACCACCCGGGCGGCCCATCCTCGTCGGCGCGGCCCAGCTGGCGCAGGTGCTGGTGCTGCCGGCGGTGCTCGCCGCGCTGTATGCGCTCTCCGACCAGGCACGCCGGCAGCTGCCGGTCAGCCTCGGTGCGGTCGCCGGGCGGGTGCGTGCGTCGTACCTCCGGCTGCTCGCGCTGCTGGTGCTGGCGATCGTGGGCTTCATCGCACTCACCGTGGTCACCGCCGTCGGGGCGTTCGCTGTGACCGGCGGCGGGACGTCGATGCTGATGCCCGGCGGAGGCATGTCCGTGCTCACGGGCGCCCAACCCATGATGGGCGGGCGCATCCCCTGGGCGCTGCTGGCGCTGTTCGGGCTGCTGCTGCTGGTCGTCATCGTCGTGGGGTTCCTGCTGCAGTTCGCCGCCGTCGCGATCGTCGTCGAGGACCGCGGCATCATCGATGGGCTGCGACGCAGCGTCCGCGTCGTCATCGATGACCCGCTGCCGGTCATCGGGG
The DNA here is from genome assembly GCA_031580685.1 of Haloquadratum sp. GTDB lineage: Archaea > Halobacteriota > Halobacteria > Halobacteriales > Haloferacaceae > Haloquadratum. The sequence continues at coordinate 2,416 of JAVLBV010000075.1, forward strand.
CGGACCTGCTGCTCATCCTCCTCGGGGTGGTCCTCGGTGGGGTCGTCGTGGGCGTCATCATCGCGGGCGCAGGCGCTGCGGACGCACTCGTCGTGGGCATCGCCGTGGGGGCGGTGCTCAACGCGGTCGTCACCACCGTCACGGGTGCGTACACCGTCTCCATCTTCCGCGCGCTGACGACCGTCTCAGAGTGGTAGCTCCCCCGCGAGGAACCGACGGGCAGCGTGCGTATCGGCCCGCTCGAGCACCGCCGTCGCGGGCCCCTCCTCGATGATCGTCTCCCCGATCACGACCGCGATGCGGTCGGCGATCCGGCCGGCCTGATGGATGTCGTGCGTGGCGATGACCACGCCCATCCCCCGCCGGACCGCCGCCGCGATGGCCTCCTCGATCACCGCCGTCGTCTGCGGATCGAGGTTCGAGGTGGGCTCATCCATGAGGAGCATCGCCGGGTCGGTCGCGATCGCCCGCGCGATCGCCACGCGCTGTGCCTCCCCCGCCGAGAGGGTGCGTGCGGCGCGCTCACCCATCCCCGCCAGCTGCACGAGCGCGAGCGCGTCGGTCACCTGCTGTGCGAGCGCGTCGGTGGCCTGGACCCCACCGACGGCCATGCGGAGCCGCTCGAGAGGGCCACCCCGCACCCCGAGGCCGTAGGCGACGTTGCGGGCGACGGTCGTGTTGAACAGCGAGCGGTCCTGCGGCACCATCGCCAGCGTCCGCCGCAGCTGCAGCCGCCGGTGCTCCTCGACCCCCCAGAGGTCGGTCCCGTCGTAGCGGATCCGCCCGGCCGCGGGGGGCGCGAACCCCGCGATCGCCCGCAGGAGGGTGGTCTTGCCGACACCGGATGGCCCCACGATCGCGGTGACCGCGCCCGCCTCGACGGTGAGGTCGACGCCCGCGAGCACCGTCGCCTCCCCCCGCGTGAGCCGCAGGTCCTCGACGCTGATCCTCATCTGTCCCCCCGCGCGCTCACCCATGCACCGAGGGCGTTGATCACCAGCACGACCGCCAGCAGGATCGCCCCGAGCAGCAGCCCCGTCTCATACCGGCCCTGCCGTGCCTCGACGGTGATCGCCGTCGTCAGCGTCCGCGTGTAGGAGGTGCCGTCGGTGAAGACGATGTTGCCGCCGACGATGAGGATCGACCCGACCTCGCTGATCGCGCGGCCGAAGCCCGCCAGCACCGCGGTGATGATCCCGAAGCGCGCCTCCGCGATGGTCCGCACCGCGACATCCCGGCGGGTCGCCCCCACCGCGAACGCCGCATCACGCACCGACTGGTCGACCGCCTGCACCGCCGAGAGGCTGACGGCGGTGATGACCGGCAGGGCGAGGATGGTCTGCGAGATGACCATCGCGCGCGGGGTGAACGCCAGCTGCAGCGTCCCCAGCGGCCCGCTCGCCGACAGCAGCAGCAGCACCACCAGGCCGACGACGACGCTCGGGAAGCCCATCCCCGTGGTGATGACCGTCATCAGCAGCCGGCGGCCGGGGAACCGTCTGAAGGCGGTCACCAGCGCCAGCGGGATCCCCATCGCCGTCGAGAGCGCCACCGCGGTCACCGACACCTGCAGCGAGACGCGGATGATGCTCGTCACGTACCGCGTCGTCTCCGGCCCCGGGCCGATGACCGCGCCGAGGTCCATCTACTCGCCCACCGGCCCCCGCGCGTCCACCCACGCGAGGAACTGTCTGTCCTCGGCCGTGAGCTGTGCCGCGGCATCGGCGCTGTAGCCGGTGGGGACGTACTGCGCGAAGTCCACCGGCTCGGCCCACGCGTTCGCGAAGAACAGCTGCGATCCGTCGGCGGTGTACGCGTCGATCGCCGCCTGCGTCTCTGGCGCGGTGCAGAAGCCGATGAAGGCCATCGCCGCCTGGTAGTTCACCTGCGCGTGCACCGCCGGGTTGACCGCCATCACGCCGTAGGGGTTCTTGAGCACGAGCGGCCCGCCGCGCAGCGGCCCCTCGACGAGGATCTCGAGGTCGATCGCCGCGCGCATCGACAGGTAGGTCCCCCGGTCGCTGATGGTGTACGCACCGGTCTGCGAGGCCTGCGCGAGCGTGTCACCCATCCCCTTGCCGATCTCCTGGTACCACCGTCCCCCGGGGGTGCTCGTCGCGCGGTCCCACACGACCCGCTCCTTCGTGTGGGTCCCGGAGTTGTCGCCCCGCGAGACGAAGGTGGCCCCCGCCGCGGCGATCACGTGCGGGCGCCCGTCGAACGCCTGGGGCTCGCGCTGGCGGGCTTCATCGCGGTC
>JAVLBV010000076.1:0-4611 GCA_031580685.1 Haloquadratum sp.
CGAGACCGTCTACGACGTCGACACGACGGTGAAGGTGCCCGCGGGGCTCGTCGCCGAGGACCTCGCCTGTGAAGTTCTGAGGGAATAACAAACGTCAGAGATCGAGTAACCTCTTCCATGATACGTTCTGGCAGAACATGTCACCGGAGGGTGGGGATGAACCGACGGGCGAGCTCGCCGACCGCATCGAGGCCGACTTCGGCTCGTATGCGGGGTGGAAGGGCGAGTTCGAGGCCGCTGGCGCCGCTGCGAGCGGCTGGGCCCTGTTGGTGTATGACAGCTTCTCACAGCAGCTCCGCAACGTGGTGGTCGACCGCCACGACCAGGGCGCGCTGTGGGGCGGTCACCCCATCCTGGCACTCGATGTCTGGGAGCACTCGTACTATCACGACTACGGACCGGACCGCAGCTCCTTCATGTCGAACTTCTTCGAGGTCGTCGACTGGAGCGAGCCCGCAGCCCGGTACGAGCAGGCCGTCGCACTGTTCGAGTAGACCAGACACACATCCTGCGATTTTTCTCGGCCGTCGAGCGGAGCCGCCGGAGGACACAGGCTATAACCCACCGGCCCGCACGCCCGATAGACCATGCAGGCGTACCTCGACCTCATCCGGGAGGTGCTGACGGAGGGCCGGTACAAGCCGAACCGGACCGGCGTCGACACGATCGCGAGCTTCTCCGCACAGTACACGGTCGATCTCACCGCGGGGTTCCCGCTGCTGACGACGAAGGACCTCTCGGGGTTCCGGTGGAACTCGCTGCTGCACGAGCTCATCTGGTACCTCTCTGGGGAGGAGCACATCCGGACCCTGCGTGAACATACGGGCATCTGGGACGCCTGGGCCGATGACGCGGGACAGCTGGACACCGCCTACGGTCGGTTCTGGCGGCGGTATCCACTGGCTGCGGAGACGCTCCCCGGCGAGAGCTGGGCCACCGCAGGTGACCGCTGGATCAACGATGATGGGACCTTCGACCAGATCCGGTACGTGCTCGACACCCTGCAGGCGGACCCGCACTCGCGACGGATGGTGGTCTCCGCCTGGCATCCGGCGAACGCGGCGGTGTCGACGCTGCCCCCGTGTCACTACACGTTCGTCGTCAGCGTCCAGGATGGTGCCCTGCATCTGCATCTGACGCAGCGGTCGGGGGATGTCGCGCTGGGGATCCCGTTCAACATCGCCGCGTACGCACTGCTCGCGCAGGTGCTCGCACAGCGGAGTGGGTTCAGACTGGGCAGCTTCGGGCACACGATCGTCGATGCGCACATCTACTGCGGGGAGGCCGAGCGGGGCGCGTGGTACGCCACCCACCTCGATGAGCTCCACCGGCGGACGGCGGCGACGGCGATGACCCGCCGCCAGCGCATCCTCGCCGACGTGGGCGAACTGCTCACGCAGGTGGAGGGGCCACGAGCGACACCGCGGTAGAGCGACCGATTGGATGTCCCGCCTCCGAGAGGAGTCGGCCATCCTGTCAAACTCCGAACGTGCTGACGCCGGAGACGCTGGGAGTCCGGACTGCGCGACGGCGGATGCGACCCGGACGGCGGTCGTGTCCATCTGGGAGACGCAGTCGGCCGCCGAGACCGCCGCAGGGTTCATCGACGGGCTCGATGGCGTCGTCGGCAAGCCGGAGGAGCCCGAGGGGTTCGGGACGATGGGCATGTTCTACACCGTCGAGACCGACTTCCGCGAGGAGTTCCGCGAGACGTTCGCGGAGGTGGGCGAGCTGCTGGAGACGATGGACGGGCACCAGGAGACGGACCTGCTGATCAACCACGAGGACCCCGATGACATGTTCATCGCCAGCCAGTGGGACGACCGGGAGGCGGCGATGGGCTTCTTCCGGTCGGATGCGTTCCGCGAGACGGTCCGGTGGGGGCGTGAGGTGCTCACCGACCGCCCGCGACACGTCTTTCTGACCTGAGTCAGCGGGCCGCGGAGCGCGAGCGGGTGACCGCGCGCTTGTCGATCCCCGCTGCGGCGATGTCGGCGCCATCGACCGACGAGCGCAGGCTGTCCATCCCGTCGAAGCGGTCGATGCCGAACGCCTCATCGTACAGCCTCTCGACCCGCTCGCGTTCGCTCGCGGTCACCGGTGGGACCGCCGGGGTCGCCGCCCACGCGTTGATGTCCGCGACGCTGTGGAACGTGGGCGTGACCGTCGCGACCGCATCGTAGCTCAGGAGGAAGGCGATCGCCGCCTGTGCCATCGTGCGTGCGCCATCGCGCTCGAGGAAGCGGAGCTGCTCGAGCTTCTCCCACCCCGTCTCGTACCACGCATCCGGCCGGTAGCCGCGGTGGTCATCCAGGTCGTGGCCGGTCGCGGGGGTGACCTGCTCGTTCAGCAGCCCCGATGAGTGCGGCACCCGCGGGATCAGCGAGGTGTGGCTGCCGGTCGCCTCGAGCGTCTCGAGGAAGTGCCGCCCCACGTCCTGCTCGAAGATGTTCCACACGAGCTGGACGCTGTCGAACGCCTCGGTGATGGCCATGTCGCCCTCGGCGAGCCAGCCGATCGACGGGCCGAGCGCCCACCCGACCGCATCGACCAGCCCCTCATCACGCAGCGCATCCAGCTCTGCGAGCACGTCCGCATCCACCTCGTCCACATCGGCGTTGTGCAGCTGCAGCACCTCGATGTGGTCCGTCTCGAGCCGCTGCATCGACCGCTCGACCGCCGTTCTGATCCACTGCGCCGTGATCTCCTTGGGCAGCTCGCCATGACCGGCCTGCGGGTGGTTGTAGAAGTCATAGCCCACCTTCGTCGCGAGCACCACCTCATCGCGGACGTCCGCCAGCGCCGCCCCGAGCACGCGCTCGCTGTCGCCGTGGCCGTACACATCCCCCGTGTCGAAGTAGGTGATGCCCGCATCGACCGCCGCGGTCACCATCGCCTCCGCCTCGTCGGCGTCGCGGTCGCCCCACCAGTCGGTCCCGACGACCCACGCACCGAAGCCGACGGTGCTGACCTGCACATCCGAGCCACCCAGCTGTCGGTACTCCATGGTGGCCGTACCGGGGCGATGAGTAAAACGGCATCCGTCGCGATGCGCCAGCCGGGAGTCGAACCCGGGCTAGTGGCTTGGGAAGCCACTGTCCTACCACTGGACCACTGGCGCCGGCGTCTTCCAGCTACCAGAGTGGCGAGCAAAAACCCATCGTGTCCGGTGGGTCCACCGGTGGGGGAACTGGATGTTCGGTCAGTTCTGGCCGGCCCGGGCGTGGGTATTTGTCCGTCGGCACCCTCCCGCCGGCATGAGCGTCGAACACAGTGTGCTGCTGCCGGATGCGCCGTTGGACCTGCGCTTCGGGCCGGATGAGCTCGCGGACGTCCGCACGACGATCACGACCTTCATCGCCGAGATGGTGGACGCAGCCGGCGCCGAGGGGGCGGTGCTGGGCTGTCGGGCGGGATCGACAGCACCACCACGGCGCATCTGGCCGTCGAGGCACTAGGCGTGGACGGCCTGCACGGGCTGGTGATGCCCAGTGCGGTCAACGACCCCGAGAACATGGCCGATGCGGAGGCGATCGCACAGGGGCTGGGCATCAGCTACGACGTCGTCGAGATCGAGCCGATCGCCGAGCAGGTCATCGACGCGATCGACGGTGCCGGTGCGGACCAGACCGCCCGCGGGAACGTCTACGTGCGGACGCGTGCGGTGCTGAACTACCTCATCGCGAACCAGCAGCAGCGCATCGTGCTGGGCACGGGCAACCGTGCGGAGGCCATGGTGGGCTACTACACCAAGTACGGCGACCAGGCGGTCGACTGCAACCCGATCGGCCCGCTGTACAAGCAGCAGGTGCGCCAGCTGGCCGCAGCGATCGGCGTGCCCATGGAGCTGGTGATGAAGACGCCCTCGGCGGGGATGTGGGTGGGCCAGACCGATGAGGGTGAGCTGGGGATGAGCTACGACACGCTGGATGCCATCCTGGCGCTGCATGTGGATGGCCCCCTCTCGGTGGCGATGACCGCCGAGGCGATCGGTGTGGATGCGGCCGATGTCGAGGCGGTCGATGCGCTCGTCGCCGCGAGCGCTCACAAGCGGGCGATGCCCCCCGCACCCCAGCTCTGAGTGGCGCTTTCCACAGGCTTTTGCCGGGCGCTCGCCTGAGTCGGTCAATGGATGAGCCCGGACGGGTGCGGGCGGCGATGCGGCGGCTCCTCGACGATGTAGCGCCCGCACCGTTCGCCGATCGGATCCAGACGCAGCTGGACGCGGTGGGGGTCGCCCCGGGGGTGCTCACGCAGGCCGCCGCTGCGACGGGGACGGACCCGCTGGCGGCGGAGGCGATCGATGACCGCGCCGCGGCGGTGCAGCTGATCTACGCGGGGCTGCACCTGACGCGCCGGCTCATCGGGACGACGCCGTGGGAGACGGCGCCGCTGGCGGCGGAGGCGATCGATGCCGATGTGGAGATCCTGATCGCCGATGTGCTGGTCGCCCGGGGGATGCATGCGCTCGCGCGGACCCCCGCAGCGGGGGCGGCGGTGGATGTGGTGCAGAGCTTCGGGACCGACCAGCGTGGCCGGCTCGAGGGCGAGCCGCCCTCCGATGGCCTCGAGGCGAGCATCATCCGGCTGGCGGTCATCGCGGGGGTGAGC
>JAVLBV010000077.1:0-4517 GCA_031580685.1 Haloquadratum sp.
CTGCGGCACCGCCCTTGACACCGAAGACGGGCCCCAGCGAGGGCTCACGGATGGCGATCATCGCCTCCTTGCCCACGGCGTTCAACGTCTGCCCCAGGCCCACCGTGGTGACGGTCTTGCCCTCACCCAACGGCGTCGGCGTCATGCCGGTCACGAGCACCAGGTTCTGCTCGCGGTCCTGCGCCTGTGACCGCAGGCGGGCGACGCTGTCGGTGTTCAGCTTCGCCTTGTACTCCCCGTAGTACTCGAGGTCCTCGTTGCCGAGCTCATACGGACGGAGCAGGTCCCAGATGGGGACCATCTCCGCGGCCTGCGCGATCTCATAATCGGACGGGAATGCGTCGGCTGCCGGTGTCTCGGACATGCACGCCAGTGGCTGCGGTCGGGGTATGAGTGTTGGCAAACCTGTCGGTGAGTGGGCATGTTGTGGCGAGGTCTGGACAGCAACACCCTCATGCGGCCGGCGGCGAGCACAGGTGGTATGCAGTACGAGGCGGCCGCAGCGTTGCTCACGGGGCTCGAGCAGCGCCGGCCGAAGCTCGGTATCGACACCACAGCACAGCTGCTCGCGGCGTATGGCGATCCCCATCGACAGTTCCCCAGCGTGCAGATCGCGGGGTCGAACGGCAAGGGCTCGACGGCGCGTATGCTCGAGGGGATCCTCCGCGCAGGGGGGCTCCACGTGGGGCTGTTCACCTCCCCCGCGCTGGTCGATGCGCGCGAGCAGATCACCGTCGACGGACGGGCCATCCCCCGCCGACGGGTCGCCGCGTTGGCCGAGCCGCTGGATGCGGCGATCGAGGAGCTGCGTGCGGTGGATGATGTGCCGACGAACTTCGAGGCGATGACCGCCCTCGCGCTGGCACACTTCGCGGCGGAGGAGGTCGACATCGCGGTGCTGGAGGTGGGTATCGGGGGCCGGTACGATGCGACCAGCGTGGTCGACCCGTGCGCGGCGGCGGTCACCAGCGTGAGCCTCGAGCACACCGAGCTGCTCGGGGAGACCATCGAGGAGATCGCAGCGGACAAGGCGCAGGTGGCGCCCGCAGATGCGCCACTGGTGACGGCGACGACCGGGAGCGCCCGCGAGACGATCGCTGCAGAGACGCCGATCGTGACCGTGGGGTTCGAGGATGCGGATGTGCTCGTCGACCGCCCGACGCTCCAGCCCGGCCCGACCAGTGCGACCACCATCGAGATCGCCGGGGAGACGATCTCGGTGATGCTGCCACTGGTGGGTGCACACCAGGCGCTGAATGCGGGGGTGGCCACGGCGCTGGCTGGGCAGGTCACAGAGCTGGACCCATCAGCCGTCGCCGATGGGCTCGCGCGGGCACGGTGGCCGGGGCGCTTCGAGGTGGTCGGTCGTGACCCGATGGTGGTCCTCGACGGGTCGCACAACCCCGGGGCGATCCGCGTGCTCGCCGACACCCTCGCTGAGCTGCGCTACGACCGCGTGATCGGCGTGATCGGCGTCATGCAGGACAAGGACCTGCCGGCGATGGCCTCGGCGCTGGGCGCGGTGGATGTGGTGGTGGGGACGGCCGCGGCGAGCCCGCGTGCGGTCACACCGGAGACGGTGACCGAGGCGTTCGCTGCGACCGCAGCGACGACCGCCACGGATGACACCGTGCTCGCAGCCCTCGCGCGCGCGGAGCAGCTCGCGACTGCGACCGATCTGATCCTCGTGACGGGATCGCTGGCGGTGGTCGCGGAGGCGCGTGATCGGTACAGGCAGGTGCTGGCACCGACAGAGACCCCACCGCGCGCCGGCGGGGTGTCCAGGGGGCGCTGGGCGCTTCACGGTGCGGTCCGACCCTATCAGCACCAGGCGGTGTCAGAGGCGCTGCGGTCGCACGGCTGGCAGCTGCATGAGGCGGGGGAGGCTGGGCTGGCCGCGATCGACCCGATCGCGATCGAGGGGCCGGCGACACAGCTCGAACCGGTGATCGATGCGCTGATGCAGGAGCCGGTGACGGCGATGCTCGCCCGCCAGCTGCGGCGGGCGACGGCGGGGGTGATGGCCGACTCTGCCATCGGGTGGCTCCCAGCGCACCGCCCCGCGATCATGGGTATCCTGAACGTCACGCCGGACAGCTTCTACGACGGGGGGGCGTACACGACCGTCGGGGCGGCACTCGAGCAGGCGGACCGGATGCTCACGGAGGGGGCGGACGTCATCGATGTCGGCGGGGAGAGCACGCGGCCGGGTGCGGAGCCGGTGGCGGTCGATGAGGAGATCGCACGGGTGGTGCCGGTGATCGAGGCACTGCGTGCGGAGGGGGTGCCGGTGTCGGTCGACACCCGCAAGGCTGCGGTGGCCGATGCCGCACTGAGCGCGGGCGCACAGGTGGTGAATGATGTCTCGGGGCTGCGCGATCCGGAGATGCCGGGGGTCGTCGCCGCACACGGTGCGGATCTGATCGTGATGCATTCGATCGCGACACCCGTCGATCCGAGCCGGCAGACGGTGTACGATGACGTGGTGACCGACGTGCTGGATGAGCTCACAGAGCAGGTGCTGCTGGCCGAACGCGCCGGCGTCGACCGCGAGCGGATCATCGTCGACCCCGGGTGTGGCTTCGGCAAGACCCCCGCGGAGTCGTACGCGCTGATCGACCGGCTGGGTGAGCTCGCGGGGGTGGGCCTCCCCGTGCTCATCGGACACTCGCGCAAGTCGATGTTCGCGGAGGTGACCCCCCAGGGTGCCGACCGCCTGCCACCGACGCTGGCGATGAGCGCCCTCGCTGCGGACCGAGGTGCGGGGGTGCTGCGTGTGCATGACGTGCAGGCGAATCGGATGGTCGTCGACGCCGTCGCGGCGGTGCACGCCGCCCGGGCTGGTGGGGTTCAGTTTTAAATATTCTGCGGGTGATGTCTACTCGCGATGTACGACACGATACTGATCCCGACAGACGGGACTTCAGACGCCGAGATGGGGGCAAAGCACGGCGCGGAGATGGCCGCGGCTCTGGGGGCGACCGTCCATGCGCTGTATGTGATCGAGGAGGGGTCGAACCCGTGGCTCAACACCGCGATCGAGGACCAGCTGGATGAGGCGCGATCGTACGGTGAGGAGATCACCGGAGAGGTCGCAGACATGTGCAGTGCGGAGGGTTCAGAGTGTGTCACCGCCACGAAGGTGGGCCCGTACATCCATCAGGAGGTCAACGAGTACGTCGAGGATCACGACATCGATGCGATCGTGATGGGGTCGGGCTATCAGGGCCGTCTCGCCGGCCTGCTGGGGTCGACGGCGGAGAAGATCCTCCGGACCTCGGAGGTCCCCGTCACGATCGTGCGCCGGGGCGAGCGGAAGTAGCGGTCAGTATCGCGTCTCGCGAAGGTAGATGGTGAACGTCACCACCAACAGCGAGACCCCCGCGAGCATCAACTCACCCGCGATGAACGCCCAGAGAGCGAACAGCGTGACCACACCGGTGGCGCCGGCGAGGACGAACGGGGCGAGGGTGGCCTGGGTCATGGTGGATGAACGCATGTGCCCCGCTTAGCCCTTCGCGCTCACCACCAGTGGTTCGAGCGCGGGAACCAGTGGTCGAGGTCCCAGTGGTACTGGCACGACGGACACGTCGCCCATTCGGGCACATCGAACAGCATCGGATGCCGGACACCGTGGTCCATCTGCTCGCCACAGCGGGGACACACCATCATCTCGAGCTCCAGCTCGCCGATCTGCCGGGCGGAGTAGCTCCGGTGACACCCCGGACAGTCCAGCTCGGCATCTGAGCGCCGCTGGGGGATCTGTGAGTCACACCCCGGGCAGATGACGACCACCGGCGGCCGGGCATCCCATCCCTGGACGCTGTCGACCGTGGTCGTCTGGGCATCCGGGATCGCGAGGGTGAAGTTCTCGAGCTCATCGCCCGCCTGGAAGCGCTCGATGACCGCCCCCACGGCTGCACGGATGGACTCGACGGCGGAGGGGCGGCTCGACATGATGCACGATTCCCGAGGAGGCATAAAAGGTCGCTGGCGGCCACGTTGGGGTTTATGCAGATGACGCACGCACGGCGGGTGTGTACAGGGCGTTCATCCAGGTCACCGATCTCATGCAGCTCGATACGGCCGGACGGGTGCTGACTGCGGCCCTCATCGTCGGCGCGGGGACCGCGCTGCTGGTCAGAGCGGAGACGGACCTGCCCGCGCGGGCGATGCGCGCATCGAACGCCCGACCGGTCCGCTCGCTGGGGGCGGGGGTCATCGCCCAGGGGGCGCTGCTGCTCGCGGTGGTGTACGGTGGGTCACAGCTGGCACAGCTGCGGCTCGGTGCGGTCACGATGCAGTCGATCAGTCTGGGGCTCGCCGCGGTCGTCATCGGTGGTGTCGGTGTCGTCGGCTTCGCGGTCGTCGCCACCGCTGTCGCCGGGCTGCTGAGCACACCCCATGCCGGTGCGACCATCGTGATCGCCGCGGGACTGGCGGGGGTCGTGATGGCCGTCGAACTGCGCCTTGCGGCCGTGTTGTGGTTGGTGATCGTGAGCTGGGGCGTGGGGGGG
>JAVLBV010000078.1:0-4121 GCA_031580685.1 Haloquadratum sp.
TACGGGGCCCTCCTGGAGGATGAGGGGTTCGGGGTGTCGATGCACGCGGTCCGCGGCACCCCCCACCGCCGGATCAACGGCATCGCCGAGACGGTGGGCGCGTCGATGATCGTGGTGGGCTCGCGCGGGGAGAGCCCCCTGCACAACCGCCTGATCGGCTCGACGGCCCGCAACCTCTCGCGGTCGACGACGGTCCCCCTGCTGGTGAGCCGGATCCAGCGCGAGCGGGCACACCCCGACCCCACGCGCGCGCACCTGTTCCGCCGGACCATGTTCGCGACCGACTTCAGCGACAACGCGGCGGCCGCCTTCTCGCACTTCGAGTACCTCCGACATGCGACCCGGGAGGCGACGCTGGTGCACGTGCAGACACCGCGTGGGGAGGCGCTCGATCCCGCACCGGAGGGGGTCCTCACCGACCTCGAGGAGCACGCGGAGACGCTGCGCGGGTGGGGCATCGACACGACGGTCGATGTGCGCACCGGCGACCCCGCCACGGAGCTGCTGGCCGCCGAGGAGGCACACGACCCCACGATGACGCTGCTGGGGTCACGGGGCCGCAGCCGGCTGCGGCGGCTGCTGTTGGGGTCGGTCTCCGAGCGCATGCTCACCGAGGCGATGGGCAACGTGCTGCTGGTGCCACCGGCGGGCCGCTAGCGGCTCAGTCGTCGGCGGGCGTGCGCACCGGTGCCGGCGCGCCCAGCGAGCGGTACCACCCCTGCAGGTACGCGCCGATGACCATGCCACCGATGCCGTAGAGGATGGGCCAGTTGCCGATGCCGAGGCTGGCGTACGCCGCCCCCGGGCAGATCCCCGACAGCCCCCAGCCCACCCCGAAGATCGACCCCCCGATCAGCACGTTCCGGTCGAACGACCGGAGCCGTCGGCCGTAGCTGTCCCCGGTCAGCGGTGCGCTCCCGCGGAGCCGCGGCAGCCCCCAGAACGCCAGCCCTGCGACGACGCTGCCACCCCCCATCACGAAGACGAGGCCCAGGTCGGCCCCCGTCAGGAACGCGAGGACGACCTCCGGGTGCGTCATCGTGCTCACCGCGAGGCCGAAGCCGAACAGCAGCCCCCCCAGCAGCACCACGGGGAGGAACCACCGCGACTGGCTCACGGGCTGACCCCCACGAAGGCGACGAGGTTCGCCGTCACCGCGGCGACGGCCACGAACACCACCACCCCCACGATGGACGTGCGCGAGACCGAACCGATCCCACAGATGCCGTGCCCGGAGGTGCACCCCTTGCCGACGCGCGTGCCGATGCCGACGAGGATGCCCCCCGCGAACAGCCGCCACGGCTGCACCTCGGTGACCCAGATCCCCTCCTGGAACACGAGTGCGTACACCGCCGCACCTCCGACGATGCCGAGGGTGAACACGAGCCGCCACCCACGCGAGCTGCGGTACCGCTGGAAGCGCGCCTGCGATGAGACGTACGAGAGGGTCGACTCGAGGAACGTCGATGCACCCGGGGCGATGCCGCTCATCCCGTAGATGACGACGACGCCGAGGCCGATCAGCAGCCCCCCGAGCGCGTACGGGGCGATGCCGTTGGGGAACGCCGCCTCCAGCAGGCTCATCTGCGCGAGCATGGACATGCCACTGCTCATGGCCGGACGGGCTTAATCACTGGTGAGTGCGTCCGTGCTCGCCGCACAGTTGTTGGGCCCGAGCTCGAGCTGGAACGCCGTCGCATCGTCGGCGCGATCGGCGCCGAGGTTGATGTCGATGATCCGCTCGTAGTTCGCCGGTCGCGGGGGCATCGCCCGCAGCACCTCGGTGACGAACGCGGACTCGCTGGCGGTGAGGATCGGCATCGCCTCGATGATCTGCCCGAGCGGGGCGGTGATCGTCCCGTCCGCCGCCGTGGGCGCATCCCCGCTCGTGTGTGCGCCCGCGATGACCGTCGCCGGGTCCATCGGCAGGATCTGCTCCTGCAGCGAGGTGTACAGCTGGTGGGCGGCGGGCTCCGCACCCGCATCCCCCTCCTCGAGGTCCGGTCTGGCCACACTGTCGACGAAGAGGCCATCACCCGTCAGCAGCGTCGCATCGTCGACGAGGACGGACAGCATCCCGCTGGTGTGCCCCGGTGTCGCGACCGCCGTGAGCGTCGCATCACCCAGGTCGATGCGCTCGCCATCATCCAGCGGGGCGATCCCCGCATGCGTCACCCCGCGGTCGATCGCCCCGGGGGACATCCGGGCATCGACCCCATCGGCGGCGAGTGCGGGCACCGCGGAGATGTGATCAGCATGCACGTGCGTGTCGATCGCCACCGTCAGCGGGGCGCCCGCCGCGGTGGCATCCTCACCGTAGCGCTCGGCGAACGCCCGCAGGGGGTCGACGACGGCCGCGCCCTCGCTGCCGACGACCAGGTAGCCCAGACAGCCGCTGGAGCGGCGGTGGTACTGGTACACCGTCGCAGGGCCGGGATGTGCGGTGATCTCCGTGCGCTCGTACACCCGCGCCCACCCCTGCATCCCCCCCGCGAGGTGGTCCACATCGTACCCCGCCTCGGCGAGGATGCCGGCGACGAACTCGCTGGCGCCGCCTTTGGCACACACCACCGTCACCCGCCCGTCCGTCGGCAGCGCCTCTGACGCCTGTGGGGGAACCTCGCCCTCGAGGAATGCGATGTACGGGATGTTGACCGTCGAGACCGATGGGCCCTCGATGTGCCAGGTCTCGTACTCGTCGGTCATGCGGACATCCAGCAGTGTCAGCGGTTCGTCCGCATCGATCTGTGCGGCGAGCGTGTCCGCATCGGTCGTCGGGACCGTGACGTCGGGCATCGACGGGAACTGGTCTAGCTGCATCAGACGAGCGTTGGGGGCTGAGCGTCTTAATCGTTGGGACACGAGTGTCTGATTCACACAATATTGCTGCCGGCAGCCCAGGGGCACGGTGAGCTCCACCGGGTGATGCGACCCTCTGGATGGAGCAATCGTTATACCGCTCCGGGAGGTATTGTCACGAACACCCAATATGAGTGATGCACGATGAGCCAGGAACACGATGCAGTCGAGCTCGATGCGACCGGACTGAACTGCCCGATGCCGGTCATCCAGACCAGCCAGGCCTTCGCTGACCTCGGCGTCGGCGAGACGCTGGAGGTGCACGCGACCGACCCCGGCAGCGTCAGCGACATCGCGGGCTGGGCCGACTCGACCGATGGCGCCTCCCTGCGGGAGCAGACCGAGCAGGACGCGTCGGAGGGGACGGTGTACGTCCATCGGATCGAGCGGGTCGCGTGAGGCATGAGCCTGGACGAGCAGCCCACCGCGTCCGGCGGACCGACCGATCCCGAGACACTGCAGGCGACGATCGCCGGCCTCGAGGAGCGCCTGTCGGCGCTGGAGGCCGAGGCGGACGGGGATGGGGAGATGGTGATCATCTCCACGAAGGGGTCACTGGACATGGCGTACCCACCGCTGATCCTCGCGTCGACGGCCGCCGCCTTCGGCTATGATGTGACGGTGTTCCACACGTTCTGGGGGCTCGATATCCTCCATGAGGAGCGGTCGAAGCAGCTGCAGCTGTCGGCGGTGGGCAACGTGAGCATGCCCATCCCGAACGTGCTCGCGGCGCTGCCGGGGATGGACCGCGTGACCACCTGGTACATGAACCGCCAGATGCGCACCCACGATGTGGCGAGCGTCGAGGAGCTGATCGAGGTGAGCCTCGCCAGTGGGGTGGAGCTGCAGGCGTGTCAGATGACGATCGAGCTGTTCGGCTACGACCCAGACGACTTCTACGATGGTGTGACGACCGGTGTCGGTGCGGCGTCGGCGTTCGGTCGGATGCAGACGGCGGACATCCAGCTGCTCGTCTGAGCCGACCGCAGCGCTGAAGCGGCCCGCATCCCCTCGGGAGGGTATGTCCCTCCCCGCGCGTCACCTCGCCGTGGTGGGCGTCGCGACGGTGGCGACGGTGGGGAGCCTGTGGTTCCAGTACGGGCTGGGACTGTACCCCTGCACGCTGTGCTGGTACCAGCGGGTGCTGATGTACCCGATCGTGGTCATCGGGGTCGTCGCACTCGCGGGTGCACAGCCGCTGCAGCGGACCGCGGTCGCCCCGCTCGCACTCGCAGGGTTCAGCGTCGCGGGCTACCACAGCT
>JAVLBV010000079.1:0-4100 GCA_031580685.1 Haloquadratum sp.
GAGACGATCACCCTCGGGGCGATCGCCCGCGAGGAGTTCCGGGGGGAGCTGATCTGTGCGGGCAGCTCGGGGGCGCTGATCGGGGCCGAGGGTCGTTCACGGCCGGCTATCTCTGCCATCGTTGACAGAGAGGCAATGTCGACGATAATAAAACATTGCTTCGACGTCTGTCGACAATGGAAGGGGCGGGAATCGAACCACGCGAAGCCGTTAGCGAGCGCAGGGCGCTCCTGCGTCCGGTACCTGCTCTACCACTGAGCCACCCTTCCACCTACACGGTGGGCCACCCGCGATATAGCCGTCTCGTTAGTAGCTGCGGATCTTGGGCTCGTAGGTCTTCTCCGCACCCTCCAGCAGCACCGGGCGGTACCACAGCTGCGGCCGCCCACCGTTCCATGACACCAGCGTGTGCTTGAGCCACCCCTCATCATCACGCGCCTGGTGCTCCGCACGCCAGTGCGCCCCCCGGAACTCCTCGCGGGCGATCGCCCCGAGGGTGATCGTCTCGGCGAGGTCGATGATGTTGCGGGTCTCGATCGTCTGCAGCAGGTCGGTGTTGAACGTGCGGGACTGGTCGCGGACGCCCACCTCCGCGTACGCCTCGCGCGCCTCGCGGATGTGCCGCAGCGCCGTCTCCAGGCCCGCCTGCTCCCGGAACACGTTGACGTGCCGACCCATCGTCTCCTGGACCTGCGCGCGGATCTCCGCGTGGTTGCGGCCGTCCGATCGCGCCAGCAGGCGATCGATGCGGTCGCGGACCGCCGTGACGGTCGCCCGGATCACGTCACCGGGGTCGGTCGCGAGCGCGCCGCCGTCGGCGGCGATCTCCTCGGTGCTGATGCCGACCTCGCCCGGCTCGACGGGGAGGCTGATCTCCGCGGACTCCCACGAGCCCTGCTGGCCCGTCTCGATCCGAGCGCGGCCCAGGTCGCGTCCCGCCGCGTGGGCGCCCGCGCGCGCGCCGAAGACGATCAGCTCCGGCAGCGCGTTGCCACCGAGGCGGTTGGCGCCGTGGACCGACACGCACGCACACTCACCGGCGGCGTACAGCCCGCTGATGCAGGTCTCGCCGTTCTCATCCGTCTCGATGCCGCCCATGCTGTAGTGCTGCCCGGGCTTGACGGGCATGGGCTCCTCGAGGGGGTCGACCCCCTCGAAGTCCCGCGAGAGGTGCACGATGTTCTCGAGGCGGTCGAGGATGCGCTCACGGCCCAGATGCCGCATGTCGAGCAGCACGTGGTCATCGTCGATCCCGCGACCCTCGAGGATCTCCGTCAGCTCCGCGCGGGAGACCACATCGCGCGAGGCGAGCTCGCCGTCGTTGTTCGCGTAGCCGCGCTCGAACATGAACCGCTCCCCCTCGCTGTTGTAGAGGACGCCCCCCTCGCCGCGGACCCCCTCGGTGATCAGCACACCCGTCGACGGCAGCGAGGTCGGGTGGAACTGGATGAACTCCATGTCCTCGACCGGCACGCCCGCCCGGTACGCCATGGCCACACCATCACCGGTGTTCGCCACCGCGTTGGTCGTGTGGGCGTACGTCTGGCCGGTGCCACCGGTGGCGATGATCACCCCATCCCGTGCGCGGAAGCCCTCGACGGTGCCGTGCTGCACATCGTACGCCACGACACCGTGGCAGGTCCGGTCCTCGGGGGCGGGCTCGTCGGAGACGGCGAGCTCGAGCACCTGCCACTCGTCGTACACCTCGATCCCGCGCTTGACGAGCTGCTCGTACATCGTGTGCAGCAGCTGATGGCCCGTCTCCGCGCCCGCGTACGTCGTCCGCGGGAACGACAGCCCCCCGAAGGGCCGCTGGCTCATCCGACCGTCCGCATCCCGCGAGAACGCCATCCCCCAGTGCTCCAGCTGGACGACCTCCTCGCGGCTGTCCTGGGCGAGCGTCTCGACCGCGGGGGCGTCGCCGAGGTAGTCCGACCCCTTCATCGTGTCGTACGCGTGCAGCTCCCAGGAGTCGCCCTCCCGCAGGGCGGCGTTGATCCCACCCTCGGCCGCACCCGTGTGCGAGCGCACCGGATGCAGCTTCGAGACGATCGCGACATCCGCCCCCTCCTCCTGGGCGGCGATCGCCGCACGCAACCCAGCCCCGCCCGCGCCGACGACGATCACATCGTGCTCGTACATGGTCCTACCCACAGCTTGGGGCGGACAGGCTTGAGTGTTTCAGCATCACCAGAACTTGAGGTTGCTCTTGACCGCCTCGCGCTTGAGCTCCTGGATGTGCTCGGTCAGCGGGATGTCCTTCGGGCAGACCGCCGTGCACGAGAACTGCGTCTGACAGCGCCAGACCGCATGCTCCTCCTTCATGAGCTCGAGGCGGTGCTGCTTCATCTCCGCCCCCTCGCGCTCGTCCATCGCGAAGCGGTACGCCTTGTTCAGCGCCGCGGGGCCGAGGTACTGGTTGTCGCCCGCGGCGATGTTGCACGAGGACATGCACGCCCCACACCAGATGCAGCGGGTGGACATCTTGATCTTCTCGCGGTTCTCGCGGCTCTGCCGCTGCTCGGTCAGCTCCTCACTCGGCAGCTGGTTCGTCTGGAAGTACGGCTCGACGGCCTTCATCTGGTCGTAGAAGTGCTCCATGTCGACGACGAGGTCCTTCAGCACCGCCTGGTGCGGCAGCGGCTCGATGCGCACGGGCTGCTCCAGCTCTGCGAGCTGCGTCTTGCAGCACAGGCGCTGGCGCCCGTTGACGAACATCGCATCCGAGCCGCAGATCGCCTGGCGGCACGAGTGCCGGAACGTGAGCGTCGAGTCGTACGTGTCGCGCGCGTAGATCAGCGCGTCCAGCACGGTCATCCCCTTGTGGTAGGGGACGTGGAAGTCGTCGTAGTAGGGCGTCTCCTTGCCGGGGACCTCCGGGTCGTAGCGGTACACCTTCATGTGGACGGCGGGGCCGTCGACCGACTCGGCCGTCGCCGGTGAGGGCGTCCCGTTCGTCGCGATCTGGGGGTGATGCTCCGTCTCGTCCGCCGGTGGGGTGTGACTGTCTGTGCTCATGATGACTCAGAGGGGGATGCCGCCGGCCCACACCACCGCGGTGCGCAGGCCCTGGACGATCAGCAGCGCACTCGCGATGATGAGCACCGCCTGGACGGCGCGCTTCTGGATGCCCACCAGCCCCTGGTTGATCAGCGCGTTGTACACGCCGTTGACGCCGTGGAACGTCGCCGTCACCAGGAACAGCACCATCAGCGAGAAGTACGTCAGCTCCTGCATGCGCGCGCTCGTCATGCCGAAGGTGACCTCATCGGCGTGATGCACGAAGTGCAGCAGGAAGAAGTGGAACGCGAGGACCACCACGAGGAACGCGGCGGTGACCCGCTGGATGAGCCAGCGGACCCCACCACGCTGGAACGACGAGTAGTGCTCGGCCATCAGCCGAACACCCCCGCGAGGAACGTGGGGACCGAGGCGACGACGATCGCCCCGGTGAGGATCAGCGAGGCGTAGAAGCTGCGGTCCTGCGCCTCGAGCCCGATGCCGAGGTCGATGAACAGCAGCCGCACCCCGTTGAGGATGTGGAACACCGCCACCGCCAGCAGCCCCACCTCCAGCAGGCGGACGACGAGCAGGCTCTCGAGCGACTGGATCGTCGTCGTGTAGGCCTCGGGGCTCTGCAGCGCCGTCGACAGCACCGCGATGTGGGTGAAGAGGTACCCCACGAGCACCCAGCCGGTGAACTTGTGGAAGATCCACGCCCACATGCCCGCGGAGAACTCCCGCCAGCGGCCGAAGTCCTCGATGAGGCCGCGATCATACGATTGGCTCATGCACAGTCGGAGTGTGGGAGGTGTGATTATAGCGCTTGCGTGTGCGGGGATGACCTGTCGGCCGGGTGGGGGTTACGGAACGCTTAATGAGCCCTCTTCGTCACCGACAGACACGCTCGGTTGGTGTAGTCCGGCCAATCATCTTGGCCTTTCGAGCCGAGGACACGGGTTCGAATCCCGTACCGAGCATCCCGGCGTGCGCGGGGGGGACCGCTGGGCTTTATGCAGCTGTCACTGTGAGCGACAGCTGATGCGATTACATGAGTATCAGGCGAAGGAGGCGTTCGCCGATGCGGGCATCACCGTGCC
>JAVLBV010000007.1:0-40095 GCA_031580685.1 Haloquadratum sp.
GAACCTCATCGCGCGCATCGGTGGGGAGACGACGCTCATCGCCGGCGTCACCTCGGCGGCGGAGGCGGAGACGGCCTTCGAGACGCTCGAGCATGGGGTCGATGGGGTGCTGCTCGACACCGATGCCATCGATGAGATCCATGGGACGGTGCGGGCACGGGACGCCGCTGCGCGGGAGGAGCTGGAGCTCGTGTGGGCTCCCGTCACGGAGGTCGAGCGGGCGGGGAGTGCCGACCGTGTGTGCGTCGACACCGCCTCGCTCATGGACGGGGATGAGGGGATGCTGATCGGGTCGATGGGCCGGGGGCTGTTCTTCGTGCATGCAGAGACGGCCGACTCGCCGTACGTCGCCTCCCGCCCCTTCCGGGTGAACGCGGGGGCGGTGCACGCGTACGTGCGCAGGCCAGATGGGACCACGAGCTACCTCTCGGAGCTGCAGAGCGGCGATGGGGTGCAGGTCATCGACACGACCGGCCGGACCCGGGAGGCCATCGTGGGGCGGGTGAAGATCGAGCGACGCCCGATGTTCCGCGTGCAGGTCGCACTGGATGGGGACCACGTCGAGACGCTGCTGCAGAACGCGGAGACGATCAAGGTCCACACCCGTGCGGGGCCCACGCCGGTGACCGAGCTCGCCGTCGAGGATGAGGTGCTGGTCTACGCCGGTGCGGCGGCGCGACACTTCGGGGAGGCGATCGAGGAGACGATCATCGAGCGGTGATCACCGCAGATCGCTGACCACGGTCGCCAGCGTCGCCAGCGACAGCTGTCCCGGCGCCGTCGGCGCGTCGGGGTCCGCAGGGGCGTACCCCAGCACCGACCCGTACACCGGTGCGACCGCCCGGGTGTGCGCACCCACGTCCCCCATCGCCATCGTCGCCACCGGGCGCCCCCACCCCGCGACGGTGGCGGTCGTCGACAGCAGCCGGGCTGCATCCGCAGGCGACGTCGCGGTCACCGCCAGCTTGCCCACATCCCCGAGCTGGGTCGCCGCATGGAGCTGCTGCTCACACACCGACCGGGGCGGGGTCGACGCGAAGTCGTGCACCGATGCGATCACCCACACCTCCTGCTCGCGGGCCTGCTCGGCGAGCGCCGCCCCCGCGGTCGTCTCCAGCGTCGCAACCTCGATGTCGACGGCGACCACCTGCTCGTGGTGCAGCGCGGTCTCCAGGAGCGCCAGCCGCTGCTCCTCGCTCCCCTCGAACGCACCCCCCTCCCACGTCGGCCGGTTGGTGACGATCATCGGCAGCGCGCTCGTGACCGCCTCCAGCGCCCCCGCGGGGTCGCCGCACCCATCCAGCCGGAGCTCCAGCAGGTCGGCGAGCGCATCCACCGACGGTGTCACCGTGGGGGTCGCACTGGCTGCGACCAGCTGGAACCGGTCCGGCACATCCATGGAGGGGCGATTACGCCCCGGCTAATGGGTGTTGCCACCGCGGGTGTGATTTATATCCCCACCCCGGGATGCGGCTGGTATGACCGCACACCGCATCGTCTCGCTGGCCCCCAGTGCGACGGCGATCCTGACCGCGATCGGGGTCGGGGGGTCGATCGTGGGTGCGACCGCACACTGCGACACCGATGCGCCCACGATCGGCGGGTGGCTCACCCCCGACCGCGACCGCCTCGCGGCGGCCGACCCCACGGTCATCTTCACCGCCGATGCGCTGCAGGCCGACCTCGCCGCGGACCTCAGCGCGGATGGGTACCGGGTGTGCCACGTCGAGCCGACGACCCTCGATGAGGTGTTCGCCTCCTTCCGCACGGTGGGCGCGGCCGTCGACCGGGCGGCGGCGGCGGAGGCGCTCATCGAGGTCGACCGCGCACGCGTGGCGGCGGTGCGCACCGCCGTCGCGGGACGCGAGCGCCCGGTCGTCTACGCGGAGGAGTGGGGCCGCCCGCCCATGGCGGCGGGCAACTGGGTGCCCGAGGCGATCGCCGCGGCCGGTGGGCGCTACCCGTTCGTCGCCCCCGGTGACCGCTCTGCGCGGGTGGACGGCGAGACGGTCGAGGCCGCAGCACCCGACCTCGTCGTGCTGCACCACTGCGGCGCGGGTGAGCGCACCGATCCTGCGGTGTTCACCGACCGACCCTGGGGTGTCGATGCCCCCGTGGAGGTGATCCACGATGATCTGCTGAATCAGCCCTCACCACGGCTCATCGACGGGATCGTCGCGCTGGCGCAGCTGTGTCACCCCGAGGTGACGATGGCCGCCCCGATCGCGTGAGCGGTCTCGAGACCATCGTCGTCGGCAGCACCAACCCGGTCAAGGCTGCGGCCACCCGGCGGATCTTCCCCCATGCTGTGGTGCAGACCGCGGGGGTCGCCTCGGGTGTGCCTGCGCAGCCGCGCTCGGTCTCTGAGACCATCGCGGGTGCGCGGACGCGAGCCTCTGCGGCCTACGCAGCAGGGTCGGCGGAGCTGGCGGTGGGGATCGAGGGTGGGGTCGCACCGCTGCCGGTCGGGACGGGCTGGCAGCTCATCATGTGGGCCGCGGTGACCGATGGCGACCGGATGCAGCTCGGGATGGGGCCCGGGCTCACCCTCCCCGCGGCCATCGCCGCCCCCGTCGCAGATGGCATCGAGCTGGGACTGGTGATGGACACGCTCGCGGATGCCACCGACACCGCGCAGGGCGCCGGTGCGGTGGGGCTGCTGACCGACGGCCGACTCACGCGGACGGATGCGCTTGCGGCGGCGGTCGCGACGGCTGCGGCCCCCTGGCTCGCACCCGGGCAGTTCTGACTCACTCGGCGAGCCCCTCCTCTGCACGCTCGCGCCCCTGCGTGAACGTGCGCCGCACCGAGAGGTTGAGCGCGGCGAACGACCCCGCCCCACCCACGATGGTGATGCCGTTCTTCAGCGCATGGTCCACGATCGCCGCGGCGAGTGCGGTCGGTGCGGCGACCGGGGTGAGCCCGACGACCAGCAGGGTGAACGCCCCCTCGTACAGCCCGATCCCCCCCGGCGACAGCGGCAGCACCTTCGCGAGGTTGCCCAGGCTCACCGCCAGTGTGCCCACCACGAGCAGCCATGCACCACCGACCTCGACACCGAAGGCCCCCAGCACGAGCACGGCGGTCACCACGTCGATGAGCCACACCACCAGGCTCACCCCACCGACGACGGCCACCCGCCGCGGGCTGGTCGTCACCCGCTGGAGGTCACCCAGCATCCCCAGCACCACCTCCGCGATGCGCCGCCGGTACAGATCCGCCGCGGCCCACCCCATCGCGAGCGCCTGCAGCCGTGTCTGCAGCCGTGTGCTCACCATGATCGTCACCACCGCGAGGAGCACCGCCGCGAGCACCCCCATCGCCACGACGACCGCGACGGCCCCCGCCCCGCTGGCTCCACCGATGACCTGCTGCAGCAGCCCAGCCTGCCCCGTCAGCGCGAACCCCAGTACGACCGCCCCTGCGAGCACGCCGAGGCTCACCAGGTCGAAGATGCGTTCACCGGCGAGGGAGGCGACCCCCACCGGATAGCGGAGGTCCGCCACGCGCCGGAGCACGTACGCCCGCAGCAGGTCCCCCGCCCGTGCTGGGACAACCAGGTTGCCCAGCTGACTGATGAAGATCGCCGCCGTGGCGGTCGACAGCTGCACCTCCGCTCGCATCCCGGCGACGATCGCCCGATACCGGAGCCCCCGCAGGGGCCATGAGAGCACGTACACCAGCGCCGCGGCGCCGACCAGCGGCGCCGCGAGCGTCCCCATCGCCGCCCACACCGCATCCAGGTCGATGTACTGGGTCATGAGCACGATCGCCACGAGCGTCAGCCCCAGCCCACCGACGGTGCCACCCCACCGGCGCATCCGTGGGCCGATCCGTACCGCCATCGTCAGCCGCAGCAGCTGCGTCCCCATCCCGATCACATCCCGCCCCAGCTCGACGGTGGTCTCCGTCTGTGGCTCCCATCGGACGGGCAGCTCGGTCACCTGCATCCCCGCCCGCTGGGCCTGCACCAGCAGCTCAGTGTCGAAGAACCAGTGCCGGTCGACGATCCGCTCACGCAGTGCGGCGTACGCCCGAGCATCGATCGCCTTGAACCCACACTGGTGGTCTGCGAGCTGTGAGCCGGTGGCGCGCCGCACCAGCCAGTTGTACACCCGCGAGGGCACCGCCCGCCGGAGTGGTCGGGTCACGGCGGCCCCCGGTGCGTACCGCGACCCGACCGCGATGTCCGCCGGGCCATCGGTGACCGCCGCGATCAGCGCCGGCAGATGTGCCATCTCCGTCGCCAGGTCCACATCGAGGTAGACGAGCGTCCGCCCCTGTGCCGTCCCGAACGCGCGGTCGAGGGCGCCGCCGCGGCCCAGCCGCTGCTCGCTGTGGAGGTGATGGATGCGCCGATCGCCCGCCGCCAGCGCGGCGGCGACCGCCGGTGTCGCATCGGTGCACCCATCCTCGGCGATGATCACCTCCACAGCCGCATCCCCCAGCGTCCGCAGCGTGTGGTCGACGGCCCGCTGCAGCTGTCCTGCGGCGTTGTACACCGGCAGGACGACACTCACCGCGACGTCGGGGGGCTGCGACATCGCCCGGCCCGCTCACTCGGTCTCGACGTCTGGGTCGCGCTCGGCGTCGATCGGCTCATCGGGGGTCTCTGTCGACCCCGCCTTGACCGCCTGTGCCTCCTGCTCGAGCTCGTCGATGTCCAGGGCCGCCGCCTCGTCGATCTGCCCCAGGATCTCCTCGATGTCATCGAGCCCGAGCATCTCGCGGGTCTCCGCATCGAACTCGAGTGAGTCCAGCCCCGTCATCTCCTGGACCGCCGATTCCGACAGCTGCTTGCCGTAGCGCCCGACGAGGCTCGTCAGCTCCTGGGGGATCACCAGCGTGTTCGACTCGCTCGCGCCCACCGTCGCCAGCGTCTCCAGGCCCCGCTCGATGATCGCCCGCTCACCCATCGACTCGGCGGACTTCGCGCGCAGCACCGTCGAGATGGCATCCCCCTGCGCCTCGAGGATCTGGGACTGCTTCTGCCCCTGCGCGCGGATGACGTTCGACTGCTTCTCCCCCTCGGCTCGCTCGACCGCCGAGCGTCGCTCGCCCTGTGCCTCGAGGATCATCGCCCGCCGCCGTCGCTCTGCGGAGGTCTGCTGCTCCATCGCCTGCTGGACCTCCGGGGAGGGGTTCACCTCACGCACCTCGACGGACTCGACGCGGACGCCCCACTCGTCGGTGGGCTCATCCAGCTCCCGGCGGATCCGGGCGTTGATCTCCTGGCGCTTGTTCAGGGTGTCATCCAGCTCCATGTCCCCCAGCACCGCACGGAGCGTGGTCTGTGCGAGGTTCGAGACGGCGAGCTCGTAGTCATCGACCTCGAGGAACGCCTTGCGCGCGTCCATGATCTTGATGTACACCACCGCATCTGCGGTCACCGGGGAGTTGTCCCGCGTGATCGCCTCCTGCCGCGGCACATCCAGGGTCTGCGTCCGCATGTCGAACGCGTACGTCCGTGAGACGAACGGGGGGATGATCGTGAGTCCAGGGTCGAGCAGGCGCTTGTACTCGCCGAAGACGGTGAGCGCCTTCTTGTCGTACGCGTCGGTGATCTCCACCATCGAGTACACCGTCGCGACCGCGAGGACCAGCACCAGCAGCCCCACGACGGACCCTCCGATTCCCAGGCCACCGAGCTGACCGATGACCGCCATCCCGACACCCAGTGTCATACGCAAGATACGCCGTTGGCTGCATAAGCATTCGGCCTAGGCCCGCTCGACGTCCGCCTCCGCGAGTGCGGCGTCGATCGCATCGTACCCGCCATCGACCGCCTCGACGGTCACCACGGTGCCCCCGCCGGGATCGGTGACGATCACCTCGGTGTCCTCCGCGATCGTCCCGTGGACCGTCCGCGCGGAGTAGTACGGGTTCAGTCCACCCCCCTCGAGTCGGATCTGCCCCTGCTCGGGGGTGACCGTCTCTGTCACCCTGCCGACGGACCCCGCCAGCGTGTCCACGTTCCGGGTCTGGTCGATGAGCGGTCCACCGGTGATGTCCAGCTCGCGGTAGGCGTACGCAGCGAGCCCCCCGAAGCCCACCACCAGCGCACCCAGCACCAGTGGGGACGCAAGCGGCCCCAGCACCAGTCCCACGAGCCCCGCCCCGATGAGCGCCACCCCCACGACGATGAGGTGCGCACCCGGCGCGAGCGCCTCCCCCAGCCCGACGATCAACCCCGCGGCGATCAACAGCAGTGCGAGGCTGTCGATGCCGACTGCGAGCTGTCCCACGAGCACCTCCATGACGGATGATACGCCCCTGGCCGATTAACCCTGTTGACGCCTCCTACGGGAGGCTGATGTACACGAGTCCGATGGTGAGCGCGACCCCGACGAGCATGAACACCACATGCTCGGGCTCGATCGGCTCCGGTGCGATCGGCGCTGGACGCTCTGACATGTCCGCCCTCCGTGGTGGACCGACTAGCGCGTGTCGGTCGAGCGCGCCAGGAGGTCCCCCTCGTAGACGACCGCACGGTCGCCGTGCAGCGTCAGATCGGTGCCATCGGTGATGCTGCGGTCCAGCGGCGCATCGGCGATCATGGGGATCTCCAGCTCGCGGGCGGTCATCGCCGCATAGCCGGTCACCGTCGCATGCGCATCGATGATCCCCGCAGCCGCCTCCAGCTGCGACAGCCCCGCGGGCTCCACGCTCGGCTCGATCGCGACGATCGCCCCCGATGGGACCCCCACATCCGGTCCGCTGAGGCGCACCAGTGGTCCCGCCACCCGGCCACCGACCACCGGACGCCCGGTCGTGAGCGTCTCCGCGGCGATGTGCAGCTTCAGCATGTTCGTCGTGTTGGTCGACTCCAGCTCCGTCATCAGCCCCGACAGCACCACCAGTGTGTCACCCGACGCGGCGATGTCGGAGGCGACCGCGGTCGCGACCGTCGACTCGATCAGTCGGTCGATGCTGTCGGCGACGCGGTCGACGATCGGCGTGATCCCCCAGCTGATCGCGAGCTGCCGCTGCACCGCCGCGGTGGGTGTGATCGCCACCACGGGGACGGCCGGGCGGAACTTCGCCACACGGCGGGCGGTGTACCCCGACTCCGAGGCGGCGATCACCGCGGTCGCCCCCACGTCGCGTGCGAGGTACCGGGCCGACCGCGCGAGCGCCTCGGTGCGCGAGCCCGACTCCGCAAGCGGCACCCGACGGTCGATCATCTCCGCGTACGCCGTCGACCCCTCGACCTCACAGATGATGCGGTCCATCGTCTCGACGACCCACACCGGGTCGTCGCCCACGGCGGTCTCCGCACTCAGCATCACCGCATCGGTCCCATCCAGCACCGCGTTCGCGACGTCGGACGCCTCCGCACGGGTCGGCCGACGCGCACGGACCATCGAATCGAGCATCTCCGTGGCGGTGATCACGGGCGTCCCCGCACGCTGCGCCCGCCCGATGATGTCCTTCTGGATCATCGGGACCTCCTCGAGGGGGAGCTCGACGCCGAGGTCGCCGCGGGCGACCATCACGCCGAAGGCCGCATCGATGATCGCATCCAGGTTCTCGACCGCCCCCGCCCGCTCGATCTTCGCGATGACGGGGATCGCCCCGCCCAGCTCCTCGATCGCATCACGGATCTCGTAGATGTCCGCGGCCGACCGGATGAACGAGGCGGCGACGAGGTCCGCCTCGGCCTCCACCGCGACGGCGAGGTCCGCCGCATCATCCGGGGTGATCAGCTCGATGTCCAGGTCCACCCCGGGGACGTTCACACCCTTGCGAGCACCGAGGGTGCCACCGGTGTCGACCGTCGCCCGCACCCCGGCGTCGGTGACCTCCTCCACGGTCGTCTCGATCTGCCCGTCGGCCAACAGGACCCGGTCACCCACCGCGGCGGCCGTCAGCGGGTGTGTCACCCCGATCTGTGGCAGCTCGACCGTCTCGCCCTCCCGGAACTCCACGCTCGTCCCCGCCTCGAGCTGCACCGGCGTCTCGATCGCCGCGGTCCGCACCTCGGGACCGCTGAGGTCGACCATCGTGGCCACCGGCGCCCCGCGCTCGCCGGCGACCTGCTTGACCGTCTCGATCAGCCGCTTGCGGTCGGCCGGCGACCCGTGACTGGCGTTCATGCGTGCCACGCTCATCCCGGCATCGACCAGCCCACCGATCGTCTGCACATCCGCCGACGTCGGCCCCAGCGTGCAGACGATCTTCACATCGCGCATGGCGGGAGTAGCCCGATGCATCTAAAAAAGCCTCCCACTGGCCCCTAGCCCAACCAGCACCCTTTTTGAGCAGAGATACGCTGGCTCAAGTGAGTCCGATGGAGCACACACCAGACCTCACCCCCCGCGCGAAGCTCGCCGCGCTCGCGGCCGTCGCGCGGTTCCGGCCGCTGTTCGCCGCGGGCATCGTGGTCTTCGGGGCGGGTGCGGCCACCCTCGAGGGGGTGGGCCTCAGCTTCATCTACCCCATCATGGAGGTCGCACAGGCCGACGGCCCGGTGCAGCCGTCGGGACCGATCATGGAGACGTTCGCCGCGACGTTCGACCTGCTGGGGGTGCCGTTCGTCCTCGAGACCCTCGTCATCGGCATCAGCCTCGTGATGATCGTGCGCTTCACCGCATCGTTCCTCATGGCCTGGGTCAGCGCCATCCTATCCCGGGATTATGAGACCCACCTCCGCCGGACCGCGTTCGATGCGACCCTCGATGCGGAGGTGGGCTACTTCGATGCGGAGGGGTCAGAGGACATCCTCAACAGCGTCATCACCGAGACCCGGTACGCCGGTAGTGTCATCGGTCAGAGTGTGAACGCGGTGCGGAGCTTCTTCCTGATGGGGGTGTACCTCGCGATCATGCTGTACATCGGTCCGGTGATGACCGTGTACGCGGTGGTGCTGCTGGGGGGGATCACCTACCTGCTGCGGAACGTGATCGCACCCGGCTACACCGTCGGAGACCGTGTGGCCGCGGCGAACCAGCAGATCCAGTCATCGGTCCAGGCGGGGACGCAGGGGATCCGCGATGTGAAGCTGTTCACACTGGCCGACGAGCTGTTCGACCGCTTCGACACACAGCTGGAGACGTACCGCCGCTCCTCGATCAACCTCGCGCGCAACAAGGCCGCGATGAGCAACGGGTACGACCTGGCAGCGGCGCTCGCCCTGTTCGCGATCATCTACGTGGGCTTCGCGCGGTCGGGGCTGGACCTGGGTGCACTGGGCATCTTCCTGTTCGCGATGTTCCGGATGGCCCCGCTGGCGAGTCGGGTGAACAGCCAGGTCTACGCCATCGAGGGGAACCTCTCGCATCTGGTGCGCATCCAGACGTTCCTCGGTGAGCTGCGCTCGCGCGCGGAGTCGGGTGGCCAGCAGGTGCCCGACCGGGTGGATGGGGTCCGCTTCGACGCGGTGAGCTTCGCATACCCCTCGACAGACACGGTGCTGGATGAGGTCTCCCTCGCCGTCGATCGGGGGGAGTTCATCGCGTTCGTGGGGCGCTCGGGTGCGGGCAAGTCCACGCTGGTCTCGCTGCTGACGCGGATGTACGACCCCACCGGTGGTGAGATCACCGCAGATGGGACACCGATCGACCGCTTCGCACTCGACGCGTGGCGACGCCGGCTGGCGGTCGTCCGGCAGGACCCGTACATCTTCAACGACACCCTGCGCGCGAACATCACGATCGGGGCAGAGGCGGTGGACGACCGGGCGGTCGAACAGGTGGCGGCGATCGCCCGCATCGATGAGTTCCTCGATGAGCTGCCGCGGGGGTACGACACCGTCCTGGGTGACCAGGGTGTCCGCCTCTCGGGTGGGCAGCGCCAGCGTGTCGCACTCGCACGGGCACTGCTCATGGATGCGGACTTCCTCATCCTGGATGAGGCGACGAGCGACCTGGACACCCGGCTGGAGGGGGAGGTGCACGCGGCGATCGAGGCGATGGACCGCGACTTCGGCATCATCGCGATCGCCCATCGGCTCTCGACGGTCCGCAACGCCGACCGCATCTACACCCTCGCAGATGGGCAGATCGCCGAGGTGGGCTCACACGACCAGCTGATCGCGAACGAGGGGGAGTACGCCGCGCTGCACCAGCTGCAGATGGCCGAGCCCTGATCAGCGGATCCGCGTGCCGGGTGGGACGGGGGTGTGCGTCGTCAGCAGCGCCGCATCCTCCCCGGCCGCCAACAGCATCCCATCGGATTCGACACCGAAGAGCGTGGCCGGTTCGAGGTTCGCGAGGATCACCACCGCGGTGCCCGGCAGCTCCTCGACCGCGTGCAGCTGGCGGATCCCGGCGACGATCTGCCGCTGCTCGACGCCGATGTCCACCGTCAGCCGCACCAGCTTGTCCGCCCCCTCGATGGGCTCGGCTGCGAGGATCTCCCCGGTGCGGATGTCCAGCTCGCTGAAGCTCTCGAAGCCGATCCGGTCGGCCATGATGGGCTCGGCCGCCGGCGTCTCCGCCTCCGCCGGGGCGGTCTCCGCGATCCGTGCATGGAGCGCCTCGGTGAGCTCTGCGACGGTCTCATCCTCGATCTGGGTGAACAGCGCCGCGGGCTCTGGGAGCGGTCCGGTCGGCGGCGCCATCGCCGCCTCGAGCGGCACACCGTCGACGCTGCCCTCCTCGCCCAGCTGCTCCCAGAGCGTCTGCATCGTCACCGGGGCGATCGGCGCGAAGCAGACGCAGGCGGCCTTCACGAGGTGCAGGCACTCTGCGATGACCTGCGCCTTGCGGGGGTCCCCCTCCTCGAGCTTCCACGGCTCCTCCTGCTGGATGTGCTCGTTCCCCCGCCGCGCGAGCTCCATCGCCGCCTCGCCGATCGCCCGCACGTCGTACGCGTTGACCGCCGCCTCGACCGCTGCGGTCGCCGCCTCGATGGCGCTCTCGATCGTGGGGTCCACCGTCGCCTCGGGCACGGCCCCGAACTCGCGGTGTGCGAAGAGCATCGAGCGGTACGCGAAGTTGCCGAGCGTCCCGACCAGCTCCGTGTTGACGCGTTCGGCGAAGCGCTCCCATGAGAAGTCGACGTCCTGCTGGAAGCCACCGTTCGTCGCCAGGTAGTACCGGAGCAGGTCCGGTGCGAAGCCCGTCTCGAGGTACTCCTCGGCCCACACGGCCCGTCCACGCGATGTGGAGAAGCCCCGCCCCTCGAGGGTGATGAAGCCCGAGGCCATGATCGCCCGGGGGGTGACGAACCCGGCGGTCATGAGCATCGCGGGCCAGAACACCGCATGATGCTGGATGATGTCGCGTCCGATCACGTGGATGATCTGCCCATCCTCCCGCCAGGCCCGCTCCGCGTCGAACACCTCCGGACCCACCCGCTCGGTGTACTGCCGCGTCGCGGCGATGTACTCGATCGGCGCATCCACCCACACGTACAGCACGAGCTCCTCCTCCCCGGGGAAGTCGATCCCCCAGTCGATGTCGCGGGTGATACACCAGTCCTGCAGCTCCCCCTCGACCCACTCCCGCGGCTGCCGCTGCGCGTTCGTCGTCCCCTCCAGCGCATCGAGGAAGCGTGAGAGCTCCGCCTGCAGCTCGCTGACGGCGAAGAACTTGTGCGCGCGGGTGCGGTACTCCGCAGGGTTGCCGGTGACCGTCGAGACCGGTGCCTCGATCTCCCCCGGCTCGAGATGCCGCCCACACCCCTCATCACACTCGTCCCCCCGCGCGTGCGCACCACAGTACGGGCAGCTCCCCTCGACGAACCGGTCCGGCAGCCACTGGTCGGCGGTCGCATCGTACGCCACCGGGACCTCCGCGTCGTACACCCGGCCCGCCTCGATGAGCGCCTCGACGACCTCCGTCGTCGTCGCCGTGTTCATCGCATCATGGGTGTGCCCGTACTGGTCGAACGCGACGTGGAAGGCGGGGAACGTCTCGGTGTACTGCTCGTGGTACCGCATGGCGAACGTCTCGGGGTCGACCCCCTCGGCAGCCGCGTTCACCGCCACGGGGGTCCCGTGCATGTCCGACCCGCTGACGAAGGCGACGTCCTGCCCGAGCAGCCGCAGCGCACGCGTCATGATATCCCCCCCGACGTACGTCCGCAGATGGCCGATGTGCAGCGCTCCGTTCGCGTACGGGAGCCCACAGGTGACGACCGCGGGCGCATCGGTGGGGAAGGGCCCATCGCTCATGCCCCGTGATGACGAAGCCAGCGGCAAAACACCGCTGATTCCCGGGCTACACCAGCGTGAGTGCGCCGCCCACGCCCGCGAGGACGACCAGGCTGCGTCCCATCCCACCGACGAACGTGGCGGCCGCGTAGGCGCGATAGCTCCCCCCGAGCAGAGCGAACGCGTAGATCGGGACCGTGTCGGGGACCCCCGGGACGCTCAGCGCGACCGCCAGTCCGGCGGGGCCGTACCGGTCCACAAGCGGGGTGATGCGTCGCGTCAGGAGCCGCTCCAGTCGTCCCGAGGGGCCGGCCCACAGCGGTGATGGCACCCGCCGGCTGATCGCGACGGCCAGGACCGACCCCAGCATCTTCGCGGTCGCCCCCAGGACGATGATCACCGTCCACCGGATCGTGGGGGGTGCATCCGGCAGCAGCGGGACGAGCAGGATGAGCTCACTCGGTGTCGGCAGCACCGCTGCGACCAGCACCGAGTAGACCACGATCAGCACCACCCCGCCCCACCCCTCGGTGGCCGCGAGCAGCGCCGCCCACTGCTGGGCATCGAACAGCTCGACGATCATGCGACGGTGTCGATCATCGCGAACAGCTCCGCGATCATCGCCTCGGTGACGTGGGGCATGAGCACGATCCGCGCGTACCCCGCCGGCGTGGCCGCGATGCGCCACCCCGCCTCCCGCAGCTCCCTGAGCACCCCCTCAGGCAGCCTCGTCGCCACGAGCGGCAGCTCCACATCCGGCGTCTCGAAGCCCCGCTCGCGGCACGCCGTGGCGACGGTCTCCGCGAGCGCCATCGCCCGCTCGTACTCCGCGGCGTACCCCTCCGGCCACAGCGCCTCCATCGCGGCTGCGGCCCCCGCGACACCGGCACCGCTGCGCGTGCCCGTCAGCGAGTACTGGTCGGCGCTCGCGAGGTAGGGCGTCTCGATCCGGAGTGACGCCGCAGCTGCGGGGTCGGCGAACAGCAGGCCACCGCTGGGGATCACCGACCGGCCCGCCTTGTGGGGGTCGATCGTCATCGAGTCGATGCCCGTCGCGGCGAAGTCCCACTCGGCATCCGTGAACGGGAGGTAGAACCCCCCCCACGCCGCGTCGAGGTGACAGACCGCCCCCGCATCATGCGCCACCTCCGTGAGCGCACGGATGGGATCGATGCGTCCGAAGCTCGTCGACCCCGCGACCGCCACCACCGCAGCGGTGTCCGCATCCACCCGCTCGGCCACCGCATCGGGGTCCGCACGATGGTCCGCCCCGGTGGGGACGACCTCACAGCGCATCCCCAGCACCGCCGCGGCCTTCTGGAAGGAGAAGTGCGCATGCGATCCGATCACGATCGTGGCGTCCGCCGTCGGCTGCCGCTCCCGTGCGGCACGCATCGCCTGGATGTTCGCCTCCGTGCCCCCGCTGGTGATGTACCCCGTCGCTGTCGGTGCGCTGGTGATCTCCGCGAGCAGTCTGACGGCTCGCTGCTCGTGTGCGGCGACCGCCTGGTAGGTCGCCGGGTCGCCTGGGTTCGACGCCAGGAACCGCTCCGCTGCGGCCACCGCCGCGGGATGCGGTGCGGTGCACATCGAGGAGATGACCGTCTCGAACGACTGGGGGACGGTCACGGTCATAGCAGTCCTTACCGAGGCGTGGTTTAGCGATTCCGTTGGCCCTCAGCGGATCGCATCGAGGATCAGCCGCTGCTCCACCCGCTTGACCTCATGCTGGACGTCCCGCACCGCGTCGATGTTCGCGGAGATCGAGGAGATCCCCGCCTCGACGAGGAAGCGGACCATCGTGGATTTCGACCCCGCCTGCCCGCAGATCGACGTCGCCACGCCCTCCTCGCGGCACAGCTCGATCGTCTGGCCGATCAGCCGCAACACGGCCGGGTGCAGCTCGTCGAAGCGGTCGGCGACCTGCTCGTTGTTCCGGTCGACCGCCAGCATGTACTGGGTGAGGTCGTTCGTGCCGAAGGAGACGAAATCGATCCCCTCCGCGGCCATCGCATCGACCGCCAGCGCCGATGCGGGTGTCTCGATCATCACGCCCCACCGGCACTCCCGTGGGTCGATGCCGACCGCCTCCAGCTCCTCGCGGGCACGCCGGACGTCCGTGGCATCGTTGACCATCGGGAGCATGATCTCGATGTTGTCGTACCCCAGCCCGAACAGCCGTTTGAACGCGGTCAGCTCGTAGTGGAACTCCTCGGGGTACGCCAGCGAGCGTCTGATGCCGCGGAAGCCCATCATCGGGTTGTGCTCGACGGGCTCTGCACCGCCGCCCTCGAGCTCACGGAACTCGTCGGTGGGGGCATCCAGCGTCCGCACGCGCACCGGCCGTGGGTAGAACTCATCGGCCACCTGGCGGATCCCCGCGATCAGCTCATCGATGTACGCCCGCTTGCCGTGTCGCTCGACGAACGCCGCCGGCGTCATCCCCAGTGAGAGCACCATGTGCTCCATGCGCAGCAGCCCGACGCCATCGGCGCCCGTCGCCGCCGCCCGCTCGGCCGCCTCGGGGATCGAGACGTTCACCAGCACCTTCGTCGCGGTCATCGGCTTCACGGGGGTGGTCGGGCGCGCAGCCTCGACGGGTGCCGGCTCCGGCTCCGCCATCGTCCCGGCGGTGACCACCCCACGGTCGCCGTCGAGGGTGATCGGCTGGCCGTCCTCGATGATGGTCGTCGCCTGCTGGGTGCCGACGACCGCGGGGACGCCGAGCTCGCGGGAGACGATCGATGCGTGTGAGGTCATCCCCCCCTCGTCGGTGATGATCCCCGCCGCACGCTTCATCGCGGGGACCATATCCGGCATCGTCATCTCGGTGATGATCACATCGCCCTCGCGCACCTGGTCGAGGTGATCCAGCTTCGTGATCACGCGTGCGGTGCCACTGGCGGTGCCCGGCGACGCGCCGAGCCCCTCCACGATGGCCTCCGTGGAGCCGTCGTCCTGGTCGACCGCCGGGTCCGGTGCCTCCGCGATCGTGGTGATCGGGCGTGACTGCAGCATGTACAGCGTCCCATCCGCCATCGCCCACTCGACATCCTGCGGGCTCCCGTAGTGAGCCTCCACCTCCGCGCCCATCGCGCACAGCTCCTCGATCTCCGCATCCGACAGCACACGCTCTGCGCGTCGGGCATCGGTGACCGGTCGCTCGATCGTCTCGCCGCTGTCGCCATCACGCTCCATGAGCACCTTCTTGTCGGCGACCGTCACGGAGTCGGGACGCAGCGTCGTCTTGTCCACCACGTAGTTGTCCGGGGAGACGGTCCCGGAGACGACCGCCTCGCCGAGGCCCCACGCGGCCTCGATGATCATCTGCGCTGCGCCCGTCGAGGGATGCGATGTGAACAGCACCCCAGACTTCGCCGCATCCACCATCTCCTGGACGACGACGGCGATGTCCACCTCCTCATGGGCGAACCCCTGCCGGTTGCGGTAGTAGATCGCCCGCTGGCTGAACAACGAGGCCCAGCAGGCCTTCACCCGGTCGAGCACCGCGTCCTCATCCACATTCAGGAAGGTCTCCTGCTGGCCGGCGAACGAGGCGTCCGGAAGGTCCTCGGCGGTCGCAGACGAGCGGACGGCCACGAAGATCTGGCCCTCCCCTGCCATCTCGTAGAACGCATCGAGGATCTCCGCCTCGACCGCCTCGGGCAGGGGGGTGTCCATGATCAGCCGGTGCGCCCGCTCATGGGCCTCCCGCAGTCCGGTGCTGTCCTCGTGATCCACGGCCACCGCCTCGAAGAGTGGTCCATCGATCTCCGCGTTCTCGATGAACCGCCGATACGTGTCGGCGGTGACGACGAAGCCGGGCGGGACCGGGAGCCCAGCAGCGGTCAGTTCCCCGAGTGATGCAGCCTTCCCACCGGCACGGTCGATGTCAGCAGCACGGACATCTTCCAGCCACTCGACTCCCATTCGTATAGGTCACTGACAACACGGCGGCTTAGGTGTTTACCGAATCAGGGCGGGGACGAAGTGGGAACTCTGAGGCGAGTCGTTCATGCCATCTGCCCCGAAGCGTCGGTATGGAACCGTCGGTGCTGGCCGCCCTGCCCGACTGGCTGTCCTCTGGGCTGCTGCTGGGGCTGCTGCTCACCGGCGCGATCGGGGTGGTCTTCCTGCTGGGTATCCGGCGGTACCCTGATGCGGCTCGCACCACCCGGACGGGCCCCTCGGTCACGGACCGCCGTCGGCGTGCGCTTGCGCGGCACCTGCGGGATGCGGGCGAGACCGTCCAGACGGAGGTCACCGTCGCCGGTGTGCCCGTTGCGGTCTACCTCCCCGCACGCGATGTGGCGCTCGTGTTCGCCCCGGGCGCGTACTTCGCACTCCGGGAGACGGCGACGCAGGTCATCCTGTGTGAGCTGGAGGCGCGGCCTGCGGCGATCGTGCGCCGGCTCCCGTTCATCACCCCACCGCGGGCGGCCACCGCCATCAGCCCCGACCTCTCGGAGGCCTTCGCGATCTTGGGTGTGTCCGCAGACGCCGACGCGGCCACCCTGCGGGCGGCGTACCGCCAGCGGGTGAAGGACTGCCATCCCGACCAGGGCGGTGACCCCGCGGAGTTCGCCCGGGTCCGCCGTGCGTACGAGCGGGCCCGCACGACCGGCGCAGGGTGAGCCCCTAGCGCGCCAGCGTGCGGTGGGTGACCTCGATCCCGCTGTCGCGGACCGTCTCACCGATCCGCCCGATGGTGTCGCTCGTCCCGACGATGAGCACCGACTCCCCCACCGCGGCAGCGGCCGCCGCGACCGCGCCCACCGCATGGGTCGTCTCCACCTCCACCTCCGTCTCCGCACAGCGCAGGACCGCCTCGACCCCCTGTGCGAGGACGATGTCGGCCTCATCAGCCAGCTCTCGGAGCGTCTGCAGATCGGGTGCCGTCTGCTCTCGCACCGTGGGGACCTCCGCGAGTGTGATGCGCGCCTCCTCGAGTGCGATCACCCCCGCGAACTCGCCGACACCGACGGGGTCGCCGCCAGCGGCGGCGGTCGTCGCCACCGCCGTCGCGGGCCCCTCACCCCCGGGGGTCGCATGCAGCATCCCGCGCTGCATGCTGAGGGTCACCTCCGCCCCCGGCTCCAGCGGCGCGGTCGCGACCGCGGTGTCCTCGCTGACGGACCCGAGCACCTCGTCGGTGATCCGCTCGGTGAAGCTCCGCAGCGCACTCACCTGTTGGTAGAGCCAGTCGACCCCCTCGGTGGTGATGGTGTAGCGCGAGCGCGCCTCCTTGCGGACGTGCCCCTCCGCGATCAGCGCCCGGATGTACTCGCTGACCGCCTGTGAGGTGATCCCCACCGCATCGGCGATCTCGCCCTGGCTGACGGCGGGCTGGCGCTCTGCGATCTCCACGAGGATCCGCACCCGTGTCGCCGTTCGTTTGTCCGCCAGCGCATCGGCCATGCCACCGCAACGACGCTCACCCGCTTTATGACCACGGGTCCGGCAGGGCTTTTCGCCCCCCACCCTGCCCTCCGGTGTGATCCGGCGCATCTACACCGAGCGGGCGGTGTACCTCCCGGGCCTCGACACGCTCGTGTGCGCCGACCTGCATCTCGGCCGTGGGGATGGCCCTGGGTATCACCTCCCCATCGGTGATCCGGCGCGGATCCTCCGCCAGCTGGACCGTCTGCTCGAGCGCTTCGGGCCGGCAGAGGTGATCGTCGCGGGCGATGTCGTCGATCGCTTCGGCCCGCCCGACGCGGCGACCCGCGAGATGCTGGAGGCGCTGCGGTCTCACTGTGCGGATGGGGGTGCGGACCTGCAGCTGGTCGCGGGGAACCATGACCGGGGGCTCGCCGCCGTGGTCGATCCCGCCCCGCCGACGGAGCTCGCCCGGGGCAGCGACCCGCAGGTGGTCATCTGCCACGGCGACGCACTCCCCACCACCGAGGGGGCGCTGATCATCTACGGGCATGACCACCCCACGCTCCTCGTCGAGGGCGCGCGCTACCCCTGCATCCTGGAGGGCCACACCGCAGATGGGACCGCCCTCTGTCAGCTCCCCAGCTTCTCACCGGCGGTCACCGGCGTCCGCGTGGGCGCCGACCGCGCGGGGCTCCGGTCCCCGCTGTCGGAGACCGCAGCCGCGTTGCGGCCGGTCATCACCGACCCGGCGTCCGGTCGGACACACCGCTTTCCCCCACTGGCATCCCTCACGGGTCACCTCTGAGCGGTCGCGACCGCCCTGGCCGCCTCGAGGCCGCTCGCGATCGCCCCCTCGATCGACGCCCAGTGCGTCACCGCCCCCGCGAGCACCACCGGTGCGGGGGGTGCGGTCACCTCCGGCCGCCTCGCGGCGAACCCCGGTGGTTGGACCGGCTGTGCATCGGCGATCCGATCGGTGGCGAGGACCCGCAGCTCCGCGAATGACCGTTCGGGGTACCACGCACCGAGGCTGGCGGTCGTCGCCGCCGCAAGCGCCTCCGTGGGGGTGTCCAGCGGGGTGTCGATGAAGCTCGCGACCAGCAGCTCCGCGTCCGCCGGTGCGTACGTCGGTGCGACCTGTGACATGGGGACGACGACCGCCGGGTCACCACCGGTCACATCCAGGATGATCCGCCCCGCCGTCTCCGGCAACCCACCTGCGGGCAGC
Organism: Haloquadratum sp.; assembly: GCA_031580685.1. Taxonomy (GTDB): domain Archaea; phylum Halobacteriota; class Halobacteria; order Halobacteriales; family Haloferacaceae; genus Haloquadratum. The sequence goes on from JAVLBV010000007.1 coordinate 18,708, forward strand.
GCGTAGTGCTGGGTGATCGTCGAGCGTGTCTCGGTGGGCACCGGCGTCGATGGCAGCAGTGTGGCGGCCGTCTGCGGGTCCGTCGCGACCACGGCCGCGTCGACCCGGTCCCCACCGGCACGCGTGTGGATCACCGCGTGCGCACCACGGGCGGTCACCTCATCCACCCGCCGACCGGTGTGGATCGTCGTCCCCGCTGCGGTCGCACGCGAGGCGAGCTGCTGGGTGATCGCCCCCATCCCGGCTGCGGGGACGCCGATCGCCCCCATGGTGAGTGCCTTGAAGATGTACTCGAAGAGCTGCTTGGAGCTGTCCAGTCGTGGGTCCTGCGTGATCGCCCCGAAGAACGGCCGTGCGAAGTGCGCGATGTACGCATCCGAGAACCCCAGCCGACGCAGCTCGGCGGCGATCGCCCGGTCGGTGCCCGTGAAGATCTCCCCGAAGGGTGTGCGCTGCAGCCGCCGACGCAGCAGGAGTGTCCGCAGCTTGTCGGTGAGCGTCACCTCCGGACAGCTCAGCGCTGCGAGCGCTGCGCGGGGGTCACGGATCGGGTCCGCCAGCACCGAGCGCATCCCCTCGCGGGCGAGCACCGCCCCCGGACGGAACGGTCGCAGCTGCAGCGCCGGCAGGTCGAGCACCCGCGAGACCGTGGGGTACGCGCTGAAGAGCACCTGGAAGCCCCGGTCGAGCGTGAACCCCCCCTCGTGCTCAGAGCGGACCTGCCCGCCCACGTGCGCATCCGCCTCATACAGCGTGACCTCCCGGCCCCCGCGCGCCAGCTGCAGCGCCGCGGTGAGCCCGGCGAGCCCGCCACCGACGACCCCGACCGTGGGCGCATCCATGAGCCTCGGAGGGCCGAGGCCGGTGTAAACTCACCCCTCTGCGCTGAGTGGACACCGATAACCCCCCTGCGTGCGGACGGTGCACATGGAGCTCGCATCCACCGTGCGTGGGCTCACCGACGTCACCGACGACTCGGCCCACACCCCCGCTGCGGACGCCGTCACCCCACCCGGCGGCCTCTTGGAGCACACGTTCGACCCCGCTGCGTTCAGCTGGCCCGGGGAGGCGGCACCCCGGAGCCTGTGGCGGTACGCCCCGGTGCTGCCGATCGCCGACCCGGTCGATGTGGGCGCGGGGTGGAGCCCGCTGATCGCACAGCCCGGGCTGGCCGCCGCTGCGGGGGTGGAGGCGCTGTGGATCAAGGATGAGGGGCAGAACCCCACCGGGAGCGTGCATGACCGTGCGATGGCGGTGGCGGTGGGGGCCGCACGGATCGCCGATGCGGAGCTGTGTGCGCTCGCCGCCGCGGGGGCGGCCGCGGAGTCCGCCGCGGCGTACTGCGGGTTGCACCGCCGGCGGATGTACGCCTTCGTCCCCTCGCGGGCCCCCTTCAGCGCGAAGGCGATGGTGAACGTCCACGGTGCGCAGATGCGCGTGATCGGCGGCCGGCTGGACGCGGCGGTCAGCGCCCTGGACGACCAGTTGCACTCACCCTATCACCCCATCGGCGCCGGCCGGACGCCGTTCCACCACGATGGGCTGCGCACGCTCGCCTACGAGCTCATCGAGCAGCTGCCAGAGCCGCCGACGGCGGTCGTCGTCCCGGCGGGATCGGGGGCGGTGCTGCTGGGGCTCATCCGCGGGTTCGACCTGCTCGTCGATGCGGGCCTGCTGGCGTCGGTCCCGACCGTGTGTGCGGTCCAGCCCAGCGGCTGCGCCCCGATCGCGACGGCGGTCCGCACCGGGCGCGATCTGGAGCGCTGGGCGACACCCGACACGATCGTCGGTGAGCTGGAGCACCCGGCGCCCATCGTGGGTGCGCTCGCGGCCACGGCGGTCGACCGCGTGGGCGGCACCGCCTGTGTGGTCGATGATGATGAGGCTCTGGAGGCGGCTGTCACCGCCGCCCAGGAGGCGGTCCTGCCGCTGTCACCCGCGGGTGGTGTGGCGCTCGCGGGTGTGTCTGCGCTGTCGGCTGCGGGGACGCTGGGCCCCGGTGACCGGGTGGTGGTGGTCAACCCGACCGCGGCGGCGAAGACCCCCGATGTGCTGCGCAGTCATCTGATGGGCAAGGGTGTGTGACCTCTAACTTTAAGTTTAGATGTATCTAAATTCGGCCATGCGCACCGCGGCCATGGAGGACCACCTCAAGACGATCTACCACCTGGGGCGGACCGCGGAGGGGCCCGTGCGGACCTCCGCGATCGCAGAGGCGGTCGAGCGGACCCCCGCGACGGTCTCGAGCATGCTCGACCGGCTCGTCGAGGAGGACCTCTGTGAGCGCGAGAAGTACCGGGGGTGTCGACTCACCCCCGAGGGCGAGCGTGCGGCGATCGAGGTGATCCGGCATCATCGGCTGCTGGAGACGTTCCTCTGTGAGGTGCTGGCGTTCGAGCCATCGGTCGTGCATGCGGAGGCCGACCGCCTCGAGCACCACATCAGCGAGCGGCTCGAGGCCGAACTGGCCGCGCGCTTGGAGGACCCGAGCGTCGACCCCCATGGCCATCCGATCCCCAGCGCCGAGCTCGAACCCCCGGTGGCGCGACAGACCGGGACCCTCGGGATGGTGACGGAGGGAGCGCGCGTCGAGGTGGTCCACATCGCCGATCGTGACCCCGCGGTGGTGCAGTTCCTCACCGATGCGGCGATCCGCCCCGGGGCGATGGTGACGGTGCAGGCGATCGAGCCGACGGGGGTGCGCCAGGTGCTGACCGACGTCACCGAGACGGCCGTTCCCGCCGACATCGCCGCGGAGATCGCCGTCACCGAGGGGGCGTGAGCGGTGGTCACCTACGAGGAGGTCGTGCTCATCGCGTTCGTGAGTCAGCTGGCGGTGCTGCCGGGCGAGAAGGTGCAGTTCATGATCGCCGCGCTCTCGACCCGCTACGACCCGCGGGTCGTCGTCGCCGCCGCGGGGACCGCGTTCGCAGGCTGGACCGCCCTCGAGATCGCCTTCGGTCGGCTCCTCCAGGTCGTCCTGTCGCCGCTGGTGCTGGATCTCATCACGGTGACGTTGTTCTACGCGTTCGCGGTCATCCTGTACCGGTCGGCCCCGTCGCCCGGGCGGGGGGCCGCGGATGGGGGCGTCCTGGATGTGGAGTCGATCCCGCTGCCGCGGGTGCTCGAGCGGTACCGGACGAGCATGGGTGGGTTCCTGCCGATCTTCGCGCTCACCGCGACCGGGGAGTTCGGTGACAAGACCCAGCTCGTCACCATCGGCCTCGCGGTGCAGTACGGTGCGACCTCCGCGATCTGGGTGGGGGAGATGCTCGCGATCATCCCCGTCAGCCTGCTGAACGCCTACGCGTTCCATCACCTCGCCGGCCGCATCGACACCCGGCTGCTGCACTACGGCTCGGCGCTGCTGTTCGTCGCCTTCGGAACGGACGTCGTGATCTCGCTGCTGTTCGGCGTCTCGCCGTTCGACCAGCTCATGGGGCTGCTGTTCGGCGGATTCCTCCCCATCTGATGCGCTGACGCCGGGTTTTTCAGGCTCTCGGTGGTAGCTGCACTGATGAGCTCGGTCCCCATCACCATCGCCGCCGGCATGCTCTTCGGCATCGCCCTCGCGGCCCCCCCGGGACCGATGAACGCGATCATCGCCTCCGAGAGCGTGCTCCGGGGGTGGTCCTCGGGCTTCCTCGCGGGGCTGGGTGCGATGACCGCGGATCTGATCTTCTTCCTGCTGGCGGTGGTCGGTGTCGTGACCGTGATCGCGGACCGCCCCCGGCTGCGGGGGGTGATGCTCATGATCGGGGGCCTGCTCATGCTGTGGTTCGCGGTCTCTGCGGTGCGTGCGGTCCGCCAGACCGCCCGTGCAGGGGGACAGACGCGCGGTGGGGTCGGCTCGACGGGCTTCCAGAAGGCGTTCGTCCTGGCGCTGACGAACCCCTACCAGATCATCTTCTGGCTCACGCTGGGGGTGGGCCTGCTGCGTCCCGGACAGATCGATGTGCTGGCGGTGCTCCCCATCGTCGGCTCCGAGCTCGCGGGGTGGCTGGTCATCCAGACGGGCTCACCCGCGCTGATCGTGGGCTTCTTCGGGGGGATCGTGGTGTGGATCACCGGCTTCCCCGCGCTCATGGTGGCCGCCGCCGAGCGGGATGCGACGATCAGCACCGTCGTGGGTGTGGGCAGTGCGGCGGTGCTCATCGGCTTCGGCCTGCTCTTCCTGCACACCGGCGTGGGGCTGCTGGGCTGACCGCGAGACACTTGGTGGTGGCTTCTGCAGAGGGGGTATGAGCGGCAAGCGCAGCTGGATCCGGCTCCCCCGGTCGGTGCTCGTGGGGGCGGGGGTCCTCGACGAGCTCGGTGCGGTCCTCACCGAGCTGCACCTGGACGGGCCCGCACACGTGGTCACCAGCCCCACCCCCGCGTCGCTGGTGGGCGCGCAGGTGCATGCCCAGCTCGCGAGCTCGACGGAGACGGTGATCGAGCAGGCCAGCGGCGCGGTGGTCGATCGGGTGGTCGAGGCGGCGGCGGGGGCGACCTTCCTGGTCGGTGTCGGGGGCGGCACCCCCATCGACATCGCGAAGCTCGCCGCCGACACGATCGGCTGCGGCTTCGTCTCGATCCCCACCGCGGCGTCACACGACGGCATCGTCTCCGGCCGCTCATCGCTGCCGGATGGGCAGATCCGCCACTCCGTCGCCGCCGATCCACCGCTGGCGGTCGTCGCCGACACCACGGTGCTCGCGGCCGCACCGTGGGAGCTGATGACCGCAGGCTATGCGGACATCGTCTCCAATGCGACGGCGGTCAAGGACTGGCGGCTGGCACATCGCGTCAAGGACGTCGAGTACAGCGAGTACGCGGCGGCGCTGAGCGAGATGACCGCGGCGATGCTCGTCGAGAGTGCGGCCGTGATCCGCCCCGGTGTCGAGGAGGCCGCGTGGGTCGTCGCGAAGGCGCTCGTCTCCTCGGGCGTGGCGATGTCGATCGCGGGCTCCTCGCGCCCGGCGTCGGGTGCGGAGCATCTGATCTCCCACCAGCTGGACCGCCTCGCACCGGGGGCGGCGTTGCACGGGCATCAGGTGGGGGTCGCGGCCATCTTCACGGAGTACCTCCACTCGGGCCCGGCGGGCGAGTGGCAGCAGATCCGTGATGCGCTCGCCGGGGTCGGTGCCCCGACGGACGTCGATGCCCTGTCGGTGGATGCGGCGACGTTCATCGAGGCGGTGACCACCGCCCACGAGATCCGCGACCGCTACACCATCCTCGGCGACGGCGTCGACGAGACCGCAGCGCGGGAGGCCGCGGTGGCGACCGGGATCATCGGGGGCTGACCGACGTCCCCATATCGGGGCAGCCTCGACAGTGCGTATGCACACAGCAGGCCTTCGCGGCCGGGTCCGGGCACATCCGCTCGCGGTGACGGTGCTGCTGAGCCTCCTCGGCTACGGGATCGTGATCGGCACCTTCCTGGACGTGCTGCCCGCGTCAGTCTACCCGAGCCTCACGCTCGCGGAGGTGAACCTGCTGACCGACACCATCGCGATCATCAACTCGCTGAACGTGATCGTGATCGCCGTGGGTTGGTGGTTCATCCGCCGCGACCGCGTCCGCCTGCACGCCGCCTCGATGATCAGCTCCTTCGTGCTGATCTGCGTCTTCCTCGTGCTGTATCTCACCAAGATCGGGGGCGGTGGCACCAAGGAGTTCGTCGGCCCCGAGCTGGTCTACTACGGCTACCTCAGCATGCTGGCGGTCCACATCACCCTCTCGATCGTGGCCGTCCCGGTGGTGCTGTTCGCGCTGGTGCTGGGGGTGACGCACACGCCCGTCGAGCTGCGCCAGCAGACACCCCATCGCCGGGTGGGCCGCATCGCCGCATCCGCATGGCTGCTGTCGCTGGTCCTCGGGGTCGTGACGTATCTCCTGTTGAATCACGTCTACGCGTGGGAGTACGTGAGCTGAGGACCTCGAGGTTTTTATCATCCGCTTTCGAGGTGCACGTCATGGACATCGCGATCGTGTCGATGCAGACGGACCTGCATGGACCGACCGCGGGCCGCAGACGCACCCGTCGCTTCGCAGAGCAGTTCATCGCGGGGGGGCACACGGTGCAGGTGCTCTGTGCGAAATGGTGGCGGGGTGAGATCCCCGGCTTCCGGTTCAACGAGGTGCGGTATGAGGCGGTGACGGAACAGCCGACCCCGCGGCGCTTCGCGGTGTTGCTGCCGCTGGCACTGCTGCGGCTGCGCCCCGATGTGATCCACGTGGTGAACGACCCCCCGATCGCCGTCGCCGCCGCCCGGGTGGCCGCCACGCTGTTGCGGGTGCCGCTGATCGTCGACTGGTGGACCCCGGGGCTCGCGCGCACGCGGTGGAGCCAGCGGGCCGCCGCCGCGGGTGATGTGACGTTGGTGGCCTCGGACCTGCTGCGCACGGACCTGCAGCGCCATGGGGGGCAGCCCGACGCGACGCTCGAGCTGCCGGAGTCCGTCGATGTGGCGACCGCGGACGCCGCTGACCCCATCGGTGCGTACGACATCATCACCGCCGGTCGACTGGACGCGTCATCGAACATCGATGGGTTCCTCACCGCCCTCGGCCAGCTCCGGCAGGAGGAGTGGGAGGCGGCGGTGATCGGGGACGGCCCCGCCCGGGCACACGCGGAGAAGATCGCGGCGGATCTGCGCATCAGCGACCGGGTGACGTTCCTCGGCGAACTGGACCCGGCGACCCATCTCGGGGTGTGCAAGGGGGCGCACGTGTTCGTCCACACCCGGGAGGATGCGCCGTTCGCGACGGAGCTGCTGCGGGCGCTCGTCTGTGGCTGTGTGGGGGTCGTCGAGTACCAGGAACACTCGAGTGCACACGAGCTCGTCGAGCTGTACGACCGGGGGTTCACCGTCACCGACGCCGCGGACCTGCCGGCGACGATCGGCCAGGCGCGGGAGCTGCCACAGCAGACGTTCGATGATGGGTTCGACCGGTACGGCCACGGGGCGGTCCTGCAGCAGCTCGAGTCGATCTACGCCACCCCGATGCGGTGAGGATCACTCCTCGTCGATCCCGTAGTCGCCACCGTACTTCATGAAGAAGAAGCCCAGCCCGAGCGTCGCCACCATCGCGAAGGCGGTCGCGACACCGAGGGTGAGCGCACTCTCGGGCACCTGCGGCTTCGCCGCGGGGACCGGCGTGGAGATCTCCTCGACGACCTCGATCGTCGCGACCATCCCCGCACTGCGGTGTGGCTCGCAGTAGTACTCGTACGTGCCGAGCGTCTCGAAGGTGTGCTCGTAGGTGAAGCCCGTGTTCTCCAGGGGCTCATGCCCCTCCCAGCCCGCCGCGTCGGGCTGTGACTCGACGACGATGTTGTGGTTGTCCGACTCCCAGACGAACTCGACGGTCGTCCCCGGCAGCACCTGATGGGGCGCGTCCGTGCCCGGGTCGTACACCAGCTGCCCCCCCGGACCGACGACCACCGTCTCGGTCTCCCCCGCCTGCCCGACGGCCTGCCCCCCGGTGACCGCCACCACCGCCGCGCCGGTCGCGGCCGTCAGCAGGGCGCGTCGGCCCACTGTCCCCTCCATACGCACGCTATCCGAGCACCGCTACTGAATATGTTGGTTTCCCCCGTTCACAGCGCGTAGCTGTCCTCCGGGGTCGCCGCGGCGATGAAGGCGCTCACGAGCTCGATGAGCGCCCGGACGTCGGCGGGCGCGGCGACCTCCGTCGCGGTGTGGAGGTAGCGGGTGGGCACCGACAGCGCCCCGACGGGGGTGGCTCCGTGGCCCCGTTGGAACCGGGCGGTGTCGGTGCCTCCGCGGGGCAGGACCTCATACTGCAGTGCGATCTCCTCCGCCTCGGCGATCGTCTGCAGGCGTCGGCGGACCGCCGGGGAGGTGACCACGCTCCCATCCTTCAGCTTCAGTGCGACCCCCGCCCCCAGCTGTGTCACGGCCTGCCCGCTGTCGATGCCCGGGATGTCGTTCGCGACCGTGGTATCCAGCGCGAGCGCCACCATGGGGTCGATGTCGACCCCCAGCGCCTCCGCCCCCCGCAGGCCCACCTCCTCCTGGACGGTGAACGCAAGATGCACCGTCACCGCGGGGGCTGCGACCGCGCTCGCGACCGCCAGCAGTGCGTACACACAGATGCGGTCATCGATGGCCTTCCCCGTGATGTACTCCCCGAGCGTGACGGTCCGCTGTTCGAGGCTCACGAGGTCACCGACGGCGACCGTCTCCTCGACGCGCTCTGCATCGAGTCCGGTGTCCACACGGAGGTCGGTCAGCTTCGGCGGCTTCGCATCGTCCTTCGACTTCGTGTGTGGGGGCACCGCACCGATCACCCCGGGGATCGTCCCCGCATCGGTGTGCACCCGCACCCGCTGTGCGCGCAGCGTCGATGCGTCCCACCCACCGAGCGCATCCAGGGTGAGAAAGCCGTCATCATCGATGTGACGGACCATGAAGCCGATCTCATCCATGTGTGCACCGATGAGCACCGAGGCCTCCGCATCGGGGTTGATCGTGGCGATGAGGTTGCCCATCGCATCGGTCCGGACCACATCCGCGATCCCCGACAGCTCTCGCTCGATGATCGCGCGGATCGGTCCCTCATCCCCGACGACACCGCTCGTCTCCGTCAGCTCTGTCACCAGCGCCATCTCCAGCTCTTCCGCCATACCGCCGCCTGCACTGCTGGCCGCATAACGCCGTCGTGCTGCTTATCGGTGCGTCGCCCTGAGCGGGGGTGATGACCGACGCCGAGGCCGTCCTGCGCGCAGAGCTGCATGCGGTCTTCGATGCCGCGTCCTATCCGGTCGGGTCGATGGTCGACCTCCTCCCGCTGCTGCCCGATGGGCCGATGACGCGCTTCACCGTGGGCGAGCAGCGGATGACCGCGATGGAGCTGGCGACGGTGCTCACCCCGCACCACGCGTTCCCGTACGCGGACGCAGAGGCGCTCGTGGAGGCGATCATCGATGGGCTGGCCACCGAGGAGCGCCTGTGAGCAACTCATAGGAGCCTTATAACGACACCCCGATGGGCTCGAGTATGGAGTCACACCATCAGGCGGACCGGCCACCACGGTGTTTGATCGCGAAGATGGGGCTCGATGGGCACGACCGAGGGGCCCACGTCATCTCCCGTGCGTTCCGGGATGCGGGGTTCGAGGTGATCTACTCCGGCCTGCACCAGACCCCCGAGGAGATCGTCACCGCCGCGATCGAGGAGGATGTGGATGTCATCGGGATCAGCATCCTCTCTGGCGCACACAACACGCTGATCCCTCCGGTCCTCGAGCAGCTCGATGATGAGGGGCGGCTGGATGAGCTGCTCGTGATCCTCGGGGGCATCATCCCCGACGCAGACCGGGACGGGCTGCTCGCCGCTGGTGTCGATGCGGTCTTCGGTCCGGGGACACCCATGGACCAGACCGTGGCGTTCGTCGAGGAGCGCCTGGGGGCCGCATCGGATGCATGAGGACCTGTTGGCGCGGTTCGAGGCGGGTGAGCGCACCGCACTCGCCCGGGTCATCTCGATCGTCGAGGACCGCCGGTCGGGCCATCAGGAGGTGCTCCGGTGGCTGTATCCCCGTGCGGGGTCCGCACAGGTGGTGGGCGTCACCGGTGCGCCGGGGGCGGGCAAGTCGACGCTGACCGCGGCGGTCGCCGCACGCATGCAGGCGTCGGGTCGGGTCGCCGTCCTCGCGATCGACCCCTCCTCCCCCACGAGCGGCGGGGCGGTCCTCGGTGACCGGGTGCGGATGCCCGCCTCGAACGTGGATGCGGACCTGTACGTGCGGTCGATGAGCACCCGTGGGAGCCAGGGGGGGCTGGCCGCGTCCACCGGTGTGGTCGTCACCGCCCTCGATGCGTTCGGGTTCGACCAGATCCTCATCGAGACCGTGGGGGTCGGTCAGTCCGAGGTGGACATCGTGCGCTCAGCAGACACCGTGGTGTTGGTGACGCAGCCCGACAGTGGTGATGATATCCAGCTGCTGAAGGCGGGCATCCTCGAGATCGCCGACATCTTCGTGATCAACAAGGCGGACCTGCCGGGTGCGGATGTCGCCGCGATGAACCTGCAGGCACTGATCGGTGCGGTGGGTGCGGATGATGGTTGGGAGCTGCCGCTGTGTGAGACGGTCGCGACCGAGGCCAGTGGTGCGGATGCACTCGTCGATGCGATCCGTGCACATGCGGCCCATCTCGACACGACGCGATCGGCCGATGAGCGCCGTCATCAGAAGACGGTCTCGGATGTCGGATGGATCATGGCATCCATCCTCGACCGCCAGCACGCGCAGCATCTGCAGGAGCTGGACCGCGATGCCAGCCTGATCGAGGCGATCCATCGTGGTGAGTGTGACCCCTACACGGTGGCGCATGACCTCATCGACGGTGGGCAGGCCTGATGGCCCCAGCCGTGCGGCCGCGACCGGGTCCGCCTGTGGTGGGCTCATGACCGCGCCACGCATCCAGCTCGTCGGCCCCCCCGCGGAGACCGCGGAGCTCTCCGATGCGCTGGCCGACAGCCCCGGGCGGCTCCAGTCGGTCACGGCTGCATCCCCGGAGGCGGCGCCACCGGATCTCAGCATCTGCAGCACGCCGGAGGCGCTGCACTCCGTGGCTGCGGTGGGGACGTCGCATCCGGTCTGCCTCACCGACGGTGTCGTCCCCACCGCAGCATCCCTCGCGGAGCTGCCTGCGGTGATCGAGGCGTGGCACGCGGGTGAGGCGCCACGGCACCCCCTGCGGACCTACGGGGTGCACGCCGGCTCGGTCTCAGAGCTGCTCACGCTCGATCTCGTCCTGAGCACAGATGCGGTCGCGCAGATCTCCGAGTTCCGCATCAGCCACGCGGGGACCCCTCTCCTGGAGCACCGCGCAGATGGGATCACGGTCGCGACCCCCCTGGGGACGGGGGGCTACGCCGCGGCGCTGGGCGGACCACGCCTCGGTGCGGTCGATGCGCTCGTGGTGGTCCCGATGGCTGCGTTCGCCGCACACACCCCGACGTGGGTGACCCCTCCACCGGTGGAGATCACGATGCTTCGGCAGGAGGCGGCTGTCTCGCTCAGCATCGATGCCACCACACGGCACCAGATCGACCCGACCACCCCCATCGAACTCCGTGCGCGCGACACCCTCACCGTCGTCGGGCGGTGGTGACCCTCAGACGATGGCGGACCACAGCGGCTCCAGCAGGAAGAACAGGGCCTGGTATCCGGCGTAGAGGATCGCCACGACCGTCGCACCCAGCGCGGAGGTGGGCGCGGAGATCTCAAGCGACTTCGACCGCGCCTCGACCAGCCGGGCCTCGTACTCGAAGAGATCCGTGAACAGCACCGCCAGCACGAGCGCGGTCATGATCATCCCCCCGTGTGGGGTCGTGATCAGATACAGCAGCGACAGGACCACCGTCCCCACCGTCGTGAACGAGTGCGGCGCGAACCGTCGCATCGCCGCATCATCGTCCGCGAGCGTCGCCTGCACCCGGTGGTTCTGGTGCTGGATGTACCGGGTCACCAGGTTCACCACCAGCAGGACCAAGATCGCCAGCGGGAAGATCGGAGCCAGCGGGTCGAGGGCTCCGATCGGCACCGCGAACTGCAGCGTGCTCATCGTACGCCGATGTGCGAACCGGGGGTTAACCGTTTTCGGAACGCCCCAGGGTCACTCGAGGCGGTCCTCGACGGTGCGCAGCAGCTGCCGGCCGACGGGGATCGCCACCCAGAACGTGAACGCACCCAACAGCGCGAACCACAGCAGGGCATCCATCAGGAGCACACCGACCTGATCGTACATCGTCAGCTCCCCCTCGATCTGCAGCGGTGCGATGAGCTGATCGGTCGCCTCGAAGCTGGAGACGCGATACCAGCTCGCCAGCGTCAGCCATCCGAGGCCCGCCGCGGTGAAGATCCCGAGCCCCTTGATGAACTCATCAGCCATTGTCGGTATCTCCCTCGACGGTGGCTTGAGACTTTCTCATCTGCGGGCTCGTGAACCGACTCCCGAGGATGTACACCCCCGCCCCGGCGGTGATGCAGGCGATCCCGCACACCGCGAAGAGGGTGGTCCACACCTCCGGCGATGCGGTGACCCCCACCGCTGCGACGAGGCCACGGATCGCCGAACCCAACAGGCTGATCGACAGCGTCGCCGCATCGAGGAACAGGAAGCCCACCACCACCAGCACGACCGCCGTGAGCGTCGAGAAGACGGTCACCGTCTTGTACAGTCGCATCGGGACCTCGACCTCTCGGCGCCCATCGCCCATGGGCGGGCTCACTGCGGTGGACGCAGCCGGTAGTAGCGCCGGTTGAGGTCGTACATGTACCCCTCCCGCATCGTCTTGAGCACCGCCCACGTCACGAACCCCGCGACCACCGGCAGGATGAACGTCAGGTCGAACAACGTCTCCAGACGCATCGGGATCAGGTTCTGGACCGCGAGCATGCTGATCGTGAACGCGAAGACGATACCACCGACGCCCACGGCGGCCCAGAAGGGCTCTTCGACCGGCCGGCGGGCGCTCCCCTTGTTGATGAAGGGCACGAGCGCGATGAACCCGACGACCACGAGGTTCGCGAGCACCCCGTAGGTCCGGTCGGCCATGATCTTCTGGCCACCCAAGATCGCCAGCTCCGGGTTCAGCGGGTCCAGCTTCAACAGCCCGAACGACCAGTACAGGTACCAGTCGGGCAGGATGACCGCCGGGGTGCTCGATGGGTTCGCGGGTGCACCGATGTGTGGGGGCATCGTCGCCGAGAGGAACATGATCATCCCGATGAAGAAGCTCGTGATCGCGAGGTTGCGGATGATCTCGTGTGGCCAGGTCGGGAACGCCAGCACATCCCGCTCGACGTAGTCGGAGGCCGCGCGGAGGTCCTGATCCTCCCGCCGCGCACGCTCGAAGTACTCGTACGTCAGCCGCGAGAGCCCCACGCTCCGGGCCTTCCGGTCGGTCCAGGTGGGGGTCTCATCCTCCGGGATGACGATCTCGCCGCCATCGGTCACCGGTACGTCCGTCTGGTGGTGTGTCTCGTCTGTCATGATCTCAGTGTGGCTCCGCGATCCCCTGCATCCACACGATCCCGATGTGGATGGCGATGAGCGTCGTCACCACGAACGGCAGCAGGAAGACGTGCAGGATGTACATCCGCTGCAGCGTGGCCTGCCCCAGCGAGAAGCCCCCGAACAGCAGCTGGGCCACCCACTCCCCTGCCAGCGGGATCGACAGGGACATCTCCACGCCGATCTGTCCCGCCCAGTACGCCAGCTGGTCCCACGGGAGCAGGTAGCCCGTGTAGCCGAACACCATGGTGAGGCTGATCAGCACGATCCCCAACAGCCAGTTCAGCTCACGGGGCTCCTTGTACGCCCCCGTGAAGTAGACCCGGAGCATGTGCAGGAACACCGCCGCGACCATCACCTGTGCCGACCACCGGTGGATCGACCGCAGCATGAAGCCGAACTGCAGCTCCGTCATGATGAACGCGATCGACTCGTACGCGATGGTCCCCTGCGTCTCGAACGCCGGGGCGGCCGACGGCGAGTAGTAGAACCCCAAGAGGGCGCCGCTGACCGCAGCCACCACGTACGCGAGCGTCGAGAACAGCCCCAGGGTGTACAGCGGGTACCAGTACCAGAACTTGTTGTCCAGGTTGTACTGCTCGGTGTGGGATTTCGGCATCTGCAGGTTCACGCGGTAGTACAACGTCTCGAGCACCTCGAGGTAGTCCACGATCCGCAGCCGTCGGTCGAGCCAGATGAGCACCGTCAGGTACGCCGACTCGACGGGAGTCAGCTCCTTCTCACGCATCCACCGCCCGTGGTCGAACTCATCCTTCTTTTCGAGACTCATCTCATCTCCTGTAGTACGGGTAGACGGCCCGCTTGACCGTCTCCCACGCGTCGGTCCTCAACGATGCCCCATCCACGTCCGCCTGGTCGATGTACAGGTCCTCCCACTTGCGCCGTCGCTTCTTCACGATCATCACATCGGGGAGGAACTCCTTGCGGTACAGCGCGAGGATGAACGCCAGATCCACGAAGATGACCGTGAGGATCGCCCCCAGGAACATGTTCCCGGTGTCGGTGAGCCCCCACCCCGAGACCAGTCCGTAGGTGAACATGGCCACGAACACCACCTCGATCACCGTCAGCAGCACGATCGTGATCGCCGCGGCGGTGGACTCCCGCGCCGGTTCGTACCGGTGGATGTCCCCGTAGGAGCTGCTCGAGGACATCTCAGCGCTGCCCCCTGCCGGTGTGTGCCGATTCGCCGTACTTCAGGATGTAGAATGTGAAGATCATGGTGACGATGATGCCGAGGAACGTCGCCGCACCCACCCAGTGCGCCTGGATGTCGACGCCCAGCTCCTTCAGCGGCTTCTCGGCGGCGGCCGCCGCGACGGACAGCTCCTCGACGACCTCGATCGTCGCGACCATCCCCGCACTGCGGTGTGGCTCGCAGTAGTACTCGTACGTGCCGAGCGTCTCGAAGGTGTGCTCGTAGGTGAACCCCGTGTTCTCCAGGGGCTCATGCCCCTCCCAGCCCGCCGCGTCGGGCTGTGACTCGACGACGATGTTGTGGTTGTCCGACTCCCAGACGAACTCGACGGTCGTCCCCGGCAGCACCTCCAGTGGCGCATCCGTCCCTGGCTCGTACACCAGCGCACCACCGGGGCCCACCGCCACCGTGACGGTCTCGCCCGCGGCCTCTTGGGCGGCCACGGGGGTCGCCATCGCCGCGGCCGCAGGGATCGTGGCGGCACGGAGGAAGTTCCGCCGGTCCATGGCGGCGCTCAGGAAGGACGCCGCTTAAACCCACCGACCCACCCCACCTCACCCCTCCGCGTCGTCCGGTGTGGACCCCGAATCGGTGGGGCGGTCACCCCCTCCGATCGTCGCCGGATCGACCTCCTCGAGCGCCCGGAGCCGGTTCCGGTACTGCTCGGCCCGGAAGCGGTCAGACAGGCGCGCGTTCGCGATGATCAGAAACAGCAGCCCCCCCACCAGCAGGAACCCCAGGCCCGCCACCGGTGCGATGATCGATGCGACGCGTGCGGACAGGACCCACGCACCGATGAGGACCACCCCCACGAGCAGGTGGATCGCGGCGACGACCTGCAGCATCATCGTCCCCAGCGCCCCGCTGCCCTCGGTCACATCCGCCGGCTGTGGCAGGCGCTGCTCGGGCACCTCCAGCACCTCATACTCGGGGATCGAGCACAGCGCCACCGAGGGCTCGACGTCACGGACGATCGTCCCGGACCCCTCGACGGACCCATCCGGACGGACCACGGCGTACCCCTCATCGGAGTACGCGAGCACCCGGTCAGGCTCTGCATGCCGCTCGACCACCCCGAAGATCTCCCGCAGCGCCACCCGTGCGGTCAGCTCCTGCTCGAGGCGGTCGAGCAGCTCCACGCCCGTGACCCAGCTGTCCGGATCGAACGCAGCCTCCCACTCGCTGAGGTCCATCTCCGCCATCTCCGCGGGCCCGAAGCGGTCGAAGTCGTAGCGCTCCTCGACCGCCGCACGGAGGGCCGCACGCTTCGCATCGGGCTCATCGCCGGCCTCTGGCATACGCTCTGATCTCACCCACACGTGCGTATGTGTGCCGGTCCACAGAGCGATAGCCGCAAGTGCACCCCATCGCAAACGCCCGCATGCTCTCTGAGGTGGCCACCGCCTCCGTCGCCGCGGCGATGGTCACGATCAGCCTCCCCTTCTACCTCTACGGTGCGTGGATCATGATCGATGCGACGGTGGTGACGTGGGCGGTGCTGGTCCGGCACCTGCGCGTGATCATCCCGGGGCTGGTCCTGACGACGATCCCCGTGGTCGTCTGGATGATCCCACGGTTGCTGCAGCAGCAGGGGGGCGTGTTCGTGGTGCACGCGTTCCTGGGGCTGAACGCCTACGCACTCCTGCTGTTCGGGCTGACGGGCATCGCGCGCATCTTCCAGGCGAAGCGCGCCGCAGCGCTGTACGACCGCCCCCACCAGGGGGTCGACCTCGACGAGCTGCACCCCGACATGGCCGCGTGGCGCCGCCGGCTGCGCGTCGGGGTCTTCGGCTACGTCATCCTCTGGCTGGCCGCGTGGACACTCGGGGTGTACATCTACCTCAGCAAGTACTGGGTGTGAGCCTCACCACGGCTGTTGTTTGGCCAGGTCGTGCTCGTGATCGAGCCGGGAGGACGGACAGATGTCCTCGACCACACACTCCGCACAGCTGGGGTTCTGTGCGGTGCACGTCGCACGGCCGTGTGCGATGAACAGGTGGGTCAGCTGCTGCCAGTGCCCCCGAGGCAGCAGCTCCATCAGGTCCTCCTCGATCCGCTCGGGTGTGGTCTCCGTCGTCAGCCCCAGCCGGCGCGAGAGGCGGGTCACATGCGTGTCCACCACCACCCCCTCGACGATGTCATGGCCGTGCTGCAGCACCACGTTGGCGGTCTTGCGCCCCACCCCAGACAGCGATGTGAGATCGCCCATCGTGTCGGGCACCTCCCCGTCGAACTCCTCGAGCAACCGCTCGCCGATCGCCTGCAGGTAGCCCGCCTTCGAGTTGTGGAAGGTGATGCCGTAGATGTCCTCGGCGAGCTCATCGGTCGTCGCCGCCGCATAGTCCGCCGGGCGCTGGTACTTCTCGAAGAGCCCCTCGGTGATCTGGTTCACGCGGGCATCCGTGCACTGTGCCGACAGCACGACGGCGATCAGCAGCTCCAGACGGCTGCGGTACTCCAGTGAGATCGTCGCATCCGGGTAGCCCTCCCCGAGACGGTCGATGACCGTCGCCGCCTGTGCATCCAGCGTGTCGCACGGCTCTCCCATGGCAGCGCTCAGGGGCTCGGTGGCAAGGGTGTGCTGGTCTATGCGAACGCGCGGTCCGCACCCTCGCTGTCGAGCTCCTCCAGGCGGACCTTCTCCCACGCGGCGGTGAGGTCCGCCATGGTGACCTCCGTGCGCTCCTCACGGATCGCGAACATGCCCGCCTCCATGCACACCGCACGGATGTCCGCACCCGAGGCGGCCTCGGTGATGGCTGCGAGCCGCTCGTAGTCCACATCATCCGCCACGGTCATGCCCCGGGTGTGGATCTGGAAGATCAGCTCCCGCCCCGCCGCCTCCGGCTTCGGCACCTCGATGAGCCGGTCGAACCGACCCGGACGCAGGATGGCCTCATCCAGCATGTCCGACCGGTTCGTCGCGGCGATCAGGCGGATCTCGCCGCGCTCATCGAAGCCGTCCATCTCCGCGAGCAGCTGCATCATCGTGCGCT
This sequence comes from Haloquadratum sp., assembly GCA_031580685.1. Taxonomy (GTDB): domain Archaea; phylum Halobacteriota; class Halobacteria; order Halobacteriales; family Haloferacaceae; genus Haloquadratum. The sequence goes on from JAVLBV010000007.1 coordinate 35,959, forward strand.
GGACCTCCGCATCCCCGGAGGTCTTCGAGTCGGTGCGTTTCGAGGCGATCGCGTCGATCTCGTCGATGAAGATCACCGCGGGCTCGTTCATGCGGGCGACCTCGAACAGATCGCGCACCAGCTTCGCCCCCTCACCGATGAACTTGTGCACCAGCTCCGAGCCCGCCATCTTGATGAACGTCGCGTCGGTCTCGTTCGCCACCGCCTTCGCCAGCATCGTCTTGCCCGTGCCCGGGGGGCCGTACAGCAGCACCCCCGACGGTGGGGCGATCCCCACCGCCTCGAACATCTCCGGGTGCTCCAAGGGCATCTCCACCGTCTCGCGGATCTCCTGCAGCTGGTCATCGAGCCCCCCGATGTCCGCGTAGCTGACGTCCGGGGAGTGGTCCACCTGCATCACCCGTGCCCGCACGTCGGTCTCGTTGTCCAGCCGACGCACGATCGACAGCGAGTTGTTCACCGCCACGCGGGCATCCGGTTCGAGCTCCGCACGCAGCTCGTCGGTCACCTCCGTCAGCGCCTCCTGGTTGTTGCCGTGCTGCTTGATGATCACGCCCGCATCGGTGATCTCCTGGACCGTCGCCACGAACAGCGGCGTCTGCTTGAGCTTCTTGTTCTCGTGGGCCAGCCGCTCGAGCTTCTGCTGGAACTTGTTGTTCTCCGCGTTCGCATCCAGCAGCTGGTCACGCATCTCCTCGTTCTGCGCCTCGAGGACGTCCAACCGATCCTGCAGAGCCTGGAGCTGCTCCTGGTGTGTCGTGGGCTCCTCATCGAAGCTCACATCCACATCCTCCGCAGTGTCCGTCATGCACCCGGCTTCGCCGCAGTGGGATATGAGACTTCGGGTGGGCAACACGTTGACCAACGGACCTAAGATGCGTGGGACGGACTTTCCGTATGGACATTCTGGGGGCGGTCGCAGCCCCACGCAGGAGTGACGGCGAACGGAGGCGACGGTGAAGCGACAGACACGACGGCTGTTCGTGCTGGTGGGGGTGGTGCTGTTGGTCATGCCGGCGTCGATGGGCGTGGGTGCGGCCGACCAGGTGATCGGAGAGCCGGAGCTCACCTTCGACGTCGCCCAGCGCACGTACGATGCGGGGTCGGATGCACAGGTGGCGCTCACGATCACCAACCGTGGCAAGCTGACGACGGGGGGTGACCAGAAGTACGAGGACCGTGTGACGACCGCCCGTGCGCTCGTGCTGTCGATCGATGACAGTCAGATCCCCCTCGAGGCGGATGTGGGATCGGTGGCGGTGGGCAACGTCCCGACGGGGGCGGTCACGACCGACCCGATCACGGTCACGATCCCGAAGCAGACACCGCCGGGCACCTACGAGCTGCCGATCACCTACGAGTACGCGTACACGCGCTTCGTGAACTACGATGCCGTCACCGTCGAGTACGGCGACTACGTGCGGTCGGAGACGACGACCGTGACGATCGAGGTCACCTCCGAACCCCAGTTCCGTGTGACGGCCACCCCGACGGGCGCACAGGTGGGTGAGACCGAGACGGTCAGCTTCGCGATCGAGAACATCGGGAGTGCGCCCGCGTACGATACGGAGGTCACCGCCCAGGCGGTGGGTGATGAGCTCACCTTCGGTCCGGGCAGCGCGAGCTCGACGGCGGTGGTCTCCGGCCGCTGGGACCCCGGGCAGACGCAGCGGATCGACTACACGGTGAACGCCGACAGCGATGCGGTCGCACGCACCTACAGCGCCCAGCTGGAGCTGGAGTACACCGACTCCGACGGGATCGAGCAGACCGCACCGACGCTCGTGACGGGCATCCCCGTGGCCGAGGAGCGGGGCGACCGCTTCCGTGTCGAGGCGGTGACGAGCCGGTATGAGGCGGGCAGCAGCGGGGAGATCGCCCTCGAGGTGACCAACATCGACGATGAGCCGATGCGGGAGATCCAGGCGAAGGTGTTCCCGGACGACCCCCTCTCGAGCGATGATGATGAGGCGTTCATCCCCCGCCTGGAGCCGGGTGAGACCGCCGAGGTCACCTTCCAGCTGGGCGTCGCCGGCGCGGCGCTCGAGAAGACCTACCCACTCAAGCTCGACTTCCAGTTCGACACGGTGGATGATGACACGAAGGTGTCCAACACCTACCGCGTCCCCATCGAGGTGACCCCGCCCGCGCAGTCAGGGCTGGGGATCGGCACCCTGCTCCCGGTCATCCTCGTGGTGGGTGTGCTCGGCGCGGGTGTGGTGCTGTGGCGTCGGCGGGGGTGAGCTGAGCGGTGGCGGATCAGGAGGTCGATGACCGGCTGCACCAGCTGATCATCGACCGCATCGACGACTGGATCGTCCACCGCGACACCACCGTCATCGCGGTGTTCCTCGTGCTCACCGTCATCATGTCCGGGGGGCTGGCGATGTCTGCGACAGATTCTGGGACCGACCAGTTCACGCAGGATGTGCCCGCACAGATCGCCTTCGAGGAGGTCACCGAGAACTTCGAACAGGATGCGTTCGGCCCCGGCACGGCCACCTCGACGCTGATCCAGAAGGACCGCAACGTCCTGAGCAAGCAGGCGTTGGAGTCGATGCTGCGGGCACAGCACCGGCTGGCGTCGGACTCCTCACAGGCGGTCATCGGCACCCAGTCGGTCGCGACGAGCGTGGCGCTCGAGCTCGACCCCGATGCGACGGACACCGCCGCACAGCTGGATGCCCTCGAGCGTGCCACCCCGACGGAGGTCCGTGCGGCCGTGCGGACGACCCTCGCCGAGAGCGAGCGGACGGCGGGACTGCTGAGTGAGGACCTCAACCCCACCGACCCCAGCGCATCGGCGACGATCGGGACGGTGACGCACTCGCTGGAGGGGGTCTCCGCCTCGAACGCCGGCACCGAGGGGGACTCTCCGTTCGGCCCGATCCAGGAGGAGGGGGCGTTCATCGTCGAGTCGGTCAACAGCGACATCACCCTCTTCGGCTCGGGGGTGATCTCCAACGAGCTGGGCTCGGTCATCGGGGAGTCGCTCATCCTGGTGGTGCCCGCGGCCGTCGGGCTGATCTTCATCTTCCTGACGATCGCGTACCGTGACCCGATCGACATGGTGATCGGGCTGAGCTCGCTCGCGATGGCGATCGTGTGGACGTTCGGCTTCATGGGGTATGCGGGCATCGCCTTCACCCAGATCCTGATCGCGGTGCCACCGCTGCTGCTGGCGGTCGGGATCGACTTCGGCATCCATGCGGTCAACCGCTACCGGGAGGAGCGAGCGACCGACCAGGCGGTGACCCCCTCGATGCGCGCGGCGACCGACCAGCTGCTGCCGGCGTTCACCATCGTGACCGGCACCACGGTGCTGGGGTTCATGGCGAACGCGGTGAGTGAGCTCGCCCCGATCCGCGAGTTCGGCTACACCGCCGCCGTGGGGATCATCTTCACGCTGCTGATCTTCGGCATCTTCCTCCCGGCGCTGAAGCACCGGACCGACCGCGCTCGCATCGCACACGGGATCGGCTTCATCTCCGAGCGGCCCATCAGCAGCGCGGAGTCACGGCTCGGTCAGGTGCTGACGGGGGGGATCGCGATCGCGCGACGTGCCCCCTACCTCTTCATGATCCTCATGGTGGTCACCACCGGCGGGCTGGCCTACTACGGGACCGGTGTGGGCACGGAGTTCACGACGGAGAACTTCCTGCCGCCGGAGGAGACGCCGGCGTACCTGACGGTGCTTCCCGCCCCGCTTGCCCCGAGTGAGTACACCGTCAGCCGGACGATCGCCTTCCTCGAGGACAACTTCGAGTCCTCCAGCGATGACTCGGTGACGATCTACATCGAGGGCCCCCTGCGGGATGATCGTGCACTGGAGGTGCTGCATCGCGCCACCGAGGCCCCGCCCGACTCGTTCGTCACCGACGGACGGGATGCGGCACCCCAGTCGATCCTCTCGGTGATCGACCAGCAGGCCGACCGCTCCGATGAGTTCGCCGCGCTGGTCGCCGCGAACGATGTCGATGGCAACGGCGTGCCCGACCAGAACCTCGAGCAGGTGTACGAGGCGCTGTTGGCCTCGGAGGCGGGCGCGAGCGCACGGTCGTACATCACCGAGGACTACAGCAAGACGCGGCTGGTCTTCTCGGTGAAGTCCGACCGCTCGCAGTCGGAGGTCGTCGC
>JAVLBV010000080.1:0-4022 GCA_031580685.1 Haloquadratum sp.
CTCGTCGATGACAGCGACCTCCGGATGATCGGGCTGACGATCGGCGGGGTCCTCCGGCGGCGTGGGACCCCGCCGCTGTCGGCAGGTTCCGCCGACACCTCACACTATTTACATGTCAGTGCAGTATACGGATGTATGGCAGCGAATGACACCGAGGCGTTCGACCCCAGCGGCCGCGGCTCACCCGCCGCCTCGCTGGCGGGGCTCGTGGTCGTACAGGGCAGCGTCACCAGCGCGGTGCAGTGGCTGCTCGACCACTTCGACCCGGACGACCCCGAGCTGCACTGGGGCACCCCCGCGGTGGCCGCGGCGATCGCCGACGGCGACGCCCGCTGTCGGATGTGGTGCATGCACTACGTGGCCGTCGTCGCCGAGCACGCGCCGGATGTGGCGTACAAGGAGCTCGAGACGATCACCGCGGGCCTCTCGGACCCCGACCCCGACGTGCGCACCTACGCGTTCACCGCGCTGGGGCGCATCGCGAAGGCGGTCGCGGCGGTGGGCCGCGAGCACATCCCCGACGCGGTCGCCGCACTCGAGGACCCCCACGGTGCGGTGCGCAAGTGCGCGATGGGCGTGCTCGGCGACACCGCGGAGGTGTACGATGCGGCGGTCATCGCCCATGCGCCCGCGGTCGCCGCGGGGCTGGCCGACGACGATGCGGGCGTGCGGCACAACGCCGCGCTCGCGCTGCTCGCGGCGGGGCGGGCCGATCCCGCGGCGGTGCGTGCGGAGACCGACCGGCTGCTCGCGGCGCTCGACGATCCGGACCACAGCGTGCGGGCGAACGTGTGCGTGCTGCTGGGCAACGTCCGGCCCGCGACGGGGCGCGAGCGGCTGGCGGCGGTCGCCGACGGGGATCCCGACCTCGACGTGCGCGAGAAGGCGCGGTGGGCGCTCGGGCGGCTGGGGTGGTGAGGCCCGATGCGCTGGGGGGCACCGGTCTGCCCGCTGTGCGCTGACCGCATCACGGCGACGGGGTGACCACCGCGACCGCGGCAGAAGCTACTTCAGGCCAGCCGCCGTACCTCACGTAGTTGTTATGAAGGTCCCTTGTGGCGTGTTCCCCCCGACCCCTGAGCTGTTGACCGGGTGAGTGGACCCGCACAGGGCCGACCCACGACGCTGTGGGCGATCGCGGTCGGGGTGACGCTGCTGCTGGCTGTGGGTGCGGTGGGGGGCGTGCTCGTCGCCCCGGTGGTGGCGACGGACGGGACCGCATCCGATCCCCACGAGGTGGCGAACTGGACGGACCTCGCCGGGGTCACCGAGGACCCTGCCGCCCACTACGTGCTGGTGCAGGACCTCGATGCGCAGACCGATGGCTACGCTGCGGTCGCCGGCCCCGAGGCCGACGACGGGGCGGGGTGGGCACCGATCGGTGCCGATGCGCCCTTCTCGGGGACGTTCGACGGCCGCGGCCACACGGTCGATGGCCTGCACATCGACCGGCCGGGGACGAGCAATCAGGGCCTGTTCGCCTACATCGACGGCGGGGTCGTGCGGAACCTCCGTCTCACCGACGTCGACGTCACCGGAGCGAACAAGGTGGGCGCGCTCGCGGGGCGCAACACCGGGACGATCGAGACGAGCACCGCGACCGGGCAGGTCACCGGCGCCCAGCGCGTGGGCGGGCTGGTGGGGCACAACGAGAACGCCGCGATCACCGACAGCGCCAGCCGCGTGGAGGTGGTGAGCGCCGGCGAGAAGATCGGCGGGCTCGTCGGTGACAACAGCAACGCCGAGATCCACCGCAGCTACAGCGCCGGCGTCGTCGACAGCGCCGATGCCGGTGCTGCGGTGGGTGGGCTCACCGGCCGGGAGGACGGTGACACCGTCGTCGCAGACAGCTTCTGGGACACCGAGGCCTCCGGGCAGTCCGACTCGGGTGGTGGCACGGGCAAGACCACCGCCGAGCTGCAGACGCGCGCGACGTTCACCGACGTCGATGCGACCGACGGGCTCACCGCCGCGTGGGACTTCGTCGATGACCCCAACGACGACACCGCAGCAGCGGATCGCTGGGGGCTCGCGGGCGACCGCGACGGCGGCTACCCCCATCTCACGGTGAGCCTCCCCGACCCGGTGACGCTCACCCTGACGGGACCCGCCGACGGGGCGGACGATGTGCCGGTGCCACCGACGCTGTCGGCCACCGTGGACAGCCCCCGTGGTGCCAGCAGCGACGTCACCTTCGCCGCCGTCGCCGGCTGGGACATCACGACCGCGACGGACGACGGCATCGCGATCGACACCGAGGACACCGGCCCCGAGGGGATCCACCTCAGCGCGGATGGCCGGCGCATGTACGTGATGGGCTACAGCGATGAGGAGGTCTACCAGTTCGACCTCGAGACCGCCTGGGACCTCTCGACGGCCACCTTCGACACCAGTCAGGAGAACGTCGATGCGAACTCCGCCGACCTCTTCGTGAGCCCCGACGGCACGCGGTACTACGAGCTCGAGAAGGCCGATGGTGAGATCCACCAGATGGCGATGACCGCCGGCGACATCACCTCCGTCGACATCACAGCGCGGACGACCATCGCAACGGAGAGCTCGGACCCCGAGGACATCCACTTCAGCCCCGACGGCACCCGGCTGTACGAGCTCGGCCCCGCCACGATCTACGAGTACACGCTCTCGACGCCCTGGGACATCTCGACGGCCGAGCGCACCGATGCGTCGGTGGCCACACAGGACAGCGCCGCGACGGGGCTGTTCCTCCGCCACGACGGCACCCGGCTCTACGAGCTCGGCGACGGTGAGGACACGCTGTACCAGTCGACGCTGAGCACCCCCTGGGACCTCTCGACGGCGTCCGTGGATGCGGACGCGACCGTCGCGCTCGACCAGGAGGATGCGCACAGCCTGGTGTTCAAGCCGACGGGCACCGCGTTCTACACCGTGGGACGGGACGCCGAGCGGGCGTACTCCTACTCGCTGGATGCGGGGACGGAGCCGGTGGGCACCGACGCGGCCGTCGACAGCGGCACCTCCGCGAGCGTCAGCTGGGCTGCGGCGGACACGCTGCGGTACCACGAGTGGGTCGTCACCGCCGATGACGGCACGGCGACGACCACCTCCGCGACCCGGGGGTTCACGACCGGTGCGGACGTCGCTGCGGCGCTCGAGGCGGTCACCGTCACGAGCGAGCCCGCGCGCCTCCGCTACGATGCGGGCGACGCACTCGAGCTCACGGGGCTCGCGGTGACCCTGCAATGGGACAACGGCACCACGCAGGGGCCGATCGCCGCCGACGCGTTCGCGGACGCCGGGCTGCGTGCTGCGCCGACGAACGCGACCGCGCTGACCGACGCCGCGGATGCGACCGCGGTGACGATCACCCACATCGCCTCCGGCGCGACGGCGACGACCGCGCCGCTGCAGGTCGATCCGGTGGTGACCGGGATCACCGTCGAGACGGAGCCTGCGACCCGCACGTACACCGAGGGCGACGCGCTGACGCTAGCGGGGCTGGTGCTCGAGGAGACACGCTCGGATGCGACGACCGCCACCGTCGAGGTCGATGGCGCCGGCTGGGCGAACTACACCGCCGACCCCACCGCCGGGACGGAGCTCACGACGGCCGACAACGCCACCGCGGTCACGCTGACGCACACGGCGACGGGCACGACGGCGACGACCGCCGTCCTGCAGGTGGATCCGGCCGATGGCGACGGGACGGACGAGGGCGGTAGCAGCGATGATGGGACCGATGCTGGCGGCGACGACGGCAGCAGCGATGACGGGACCGATGCTGGCGGCGATGACGGCAGCAGCAGCGGTGGCAGCAGCAGCACCGACGACACCGACGATGCACCCCCCGCGGTGACCACCGATGGCGCTGCCGACGGCTCGACGCTGTTCACCGTCGCCGCAGCCGAGACGGTGGGTCCGATCACCCTCGCGCCCCCCGCGGGGTCGCCCCCCCAGGACGTCACCTTCGAGCGCCTCACGGTCCGCCCGACCGACGCCGGCGCGCGCACGTTCACCGTGACCGTCCACCAGTGGGACACCCC
>JAVLBV010000081.1:0-3923 GCA_031580685.1 Haloquadratum sp.
AGCCGGCGGGTGGCATCGTGGGGGTGAGTGGGCTGCTGCTGGGGCTCGCGGCCCGACGGGGGGTCCCTGCGACCTGCACGGGACGCTCGCGGACCTCGCGGTGCTGCGGTCCGCGGAGGTGCCGTACTGATGCCGGTCATCGACGTCGACCTCGACGAGCTGCGCGGGCTCGTCGGCACCGACGCCGACGACGCGACGCTGATCGCCGACCTCTTCGAGCTCGGCTTGGAGCATGAGGGCCGCACCGACGCCGGCACCGAGCAGTTCGAGTTCGGCCCCGACCGGCTGGACCGGCTGTCGGTCGAGGGGGTCGCCCGCTCGCTGCGGCAGCACTACGACATCGCACCGGGGCTGTCGGTGCCGCATACGACCCCGAGATCCGACACATCTCGACGGCGTCGAACCAGGGATGACCATGGAGACCACACTCACCACCATCGACGGGGCCGCCGGCGAGACGATCACGCTGCCGACGGTGTTCGAGACGCCGCTGCGCGAGGACCTGATCCGCCGCGCGGTCGTCTCGACGGACGCCGCGCAGAAGCAGCCCTCGGGCGCCGACCCGCTCGCGGGGATGCGCACGCCCGCCGAGTCGCTCGGCAGCGGCCGCGGGCTCGCACACGTGCCCCGCCAGGACGGACGGGGGCGTCGGGTGCCGCAGGCGGTCTCGGGCCGCCGGGCACACCCGCCCAAGGCACAGAAGCAGCTGACGAAGAAGATCAACCGCAAGGAGCGCCAGCTCGCGGTGCGCGCGGCGCTCGCGGCGACGGCAGACGCCGACGTCGTCGCCGGCCGTGGGCACCAGTTCGATGCGGAGCTGCAGCTGCCGGTCGTCGTCGAGGACGCCTTCGAGCAGCTGCACCGCACCGCGGAGGTGGCCGAGCTGTTCGAGCAGATCGGCATCGCCGCGGACATCGAGCGCGCGGATGCGAACCGCAGCGTCCGCGCCGGCCGTGGCACCATGCGGGGACGGCGCTACCAGACGCCGAAGTCCGTGCTCGTCGTGACCGCCGAGGCGCCCTCGCGCGGTGCGCGCAACCTCGCCGGTGTCGACGTCGTGACCGCCGCGACGGTGGGCACCGCCGACCTCGCACCCGGGGGCCACCCCGGCCGGCTCACGGTGTACACCGAGGCCGCGCTGGCGGAGGTGGCCGACCGATGAGCATGATCATCCAGTACCCACTGGTGACGGAGAAGGCGATGGATGCGATGGACTTCGAGAACAAGCTGCAGTTCATCGTCCACATCGACGCATCGAAGCCCGAGATCAAGGCCGCGATCGAGCAGCAGTACGAGGTCAGCGTCGTGAAGGTGAACACGCAGATCACCCCGCGCGGGACGAAGAAGGCGACCGTGCGGCTGGCGGCGGGCGATGACGCCCAGGAAGTCGCCTCACGGATCGGGGTGTTCTGAGCATGGGACGACGCATCCAGGGGCAGCGGCGTGGCCGCGGCTCCCCGACGTTCCGTGCCCCATCGCACCGGTACAAGGCGCTGCTGCGCCACCGGCGCGACGGCGGGGAGACCGTCTCGGGGGAGGTCATCGGCATCGAGCACGACCCCGCCCGCAGCGCACCGGTCGCCGCCGTGGAGTTCGATGACGGCGACCGACGGATGATCCTCGCGCCGGAGGGGATCGCCGTGGGTGATGAGCTGCAGGTGGGCGTCACCGCGGAGATCGCCCCCGGCAACACGCTCCCGCTGGCGGAGATCCCCGAGGGGGTGCCCGTCTGCAACATCGAGCGCCAGCCCGGCGACGGCGGCAAGTTCGCCCGCGCGTCGGGCACGAGCGCGCTGCTGCTGACGCATGACAAGCAGGTGGCGGTCGTCCGACTGCCGTCGGGGGAGGTCAAGCGCCTCAACCCACGGTGCCGCGCGACGATCGGCGTCGTCGCCGGTGGGGGGCGCACGGAGAAGCCCTTCGTGAAGGCCGGGGCGAAGTACCACAAGATGCGCGCACGGGGGATCAAGTGGCCGCGGGTCCGCGGGGTCGCGATGAACGCCGTCGACCACCCCTTCGGTGGGGGCGGCCGCCAGCACCCCGGGCGGCCCAAGTCCGTCTCGCGGGATGCCCCTCCGGGACGGAAGGTCGGTGACATCGCCTCCAAGCGGACCGGCCGCGGAGGCAAGGGGGGGCGCACATAACCATGAGTTCAGACTACCGCACCGGCCGTGAGGGGGAGTTCACCTACCGCGGTCACACGTTACAGGAGCTACAGGACCTCACGATCGAGGAGATGGCGGAGCTGCTGCCGGCGCGTCCGCGTCGGTCGCTCACGCGGGGGCTGTCGGCCGAGCACGAGAAGCTCGCGGCGAAGGTCGCCGCGGCGGACCCCGAGGAGACCGCGAACGACCCGATCCGCACCCACCTGCGGGATATGGTCATCCTCCCATCGTTCGTCGAGAAGACCGTCGCCATCTACACGGGACAGGAGTTCGAACGCGTCCGGATCGAACCGGAGATGATCGGCCACTACCTCGGTGAGTTCCAGCTCACCCGCTCGTCGGTGAGCCACGGACAGGCCGGCATCGGGGCGACACGATCGTCGAAGTTCGTCCCCCTCAAGTGATCATGGGAATCAACTACAGCATCGAGACCGATCCGGAGACGACCGCCCGGGGGATCATCCGCGACCGGCCCATCAGTCTGAAGCACAGCAAGGAGATCGCCCGCGAGCTGCGCGGGATGACCGTCGGCGAGGCGCGGACGTACCTCGCAGCGGTGCTCGCGAAGCGCCGGTCGGTCCCGTTCAAGCAGCACAACAGCGGGGTCGGGCACCGCTCGGACCTGCAGGGGTGGGACGCCGGCCGCTACCCCCAGAAGGCGACGAAGGCGTTCGTCGAGCTGCTCGAGAACGTGGCGGGCAACGCCACCGAGCAGGGGTTCGACGCCGAGGCGATGCGGATCATCCACCTGGCGCCGCACAAGGTGGGCGTCAACCGCGGCAGCAAGCCCCGCGCCTTCGGGCGCGCCAGCCCGTGGAACAGCACCGTCTGCGACGTCGAGCTCGTCGTCGAGGCCCCGGAGGAGGCCTGATGGCGGACGAGCACCAGTTCATCGAGGACGGCCTGCGCGAGACGCAGATCGATGAGTTCTTTTCCGCAGAGCTGGCGCGCGCCGGCTACGGCGGCATGGAGCTCGCGGAGACACCGATGGGCACGCAGATCGTCCTGAAGGCGGAGAAGCCGGGGATGGTCATCGGCAAGGGTGGCAAGAACATCCGCAAGGTGACGCGGCAGCTGGAGTCGCAGTTCGACCTGAACGACCCGCAGATCGACGTCCAGGAGGTCGATGAGCCCGATCTCAACGCGCAGATCGTCGCCGACCGGCTCGCGAACGCGCTCGAGCGCGGGTGGTACTTCCGCAAGGCGGGCCACACCACGATCGACCGCATCATGTCCGCGGGTGCGCTCGGCGCGGAGATCGTCCTCAGTGGGAAGGTCACCGGCGCCCGCTCGCGGGTGGAGAAGTTCAACCGCGGCTACATCAAGCACAACGGCGAGCCCGCCGAGGAGCTGGTCGATGAGGGCCAGGGCGTCTCGGTGATGAAGCTCGGGACGATCGGCGTCACCGTGCGGATCATCCCCCCGGGCTCGGAGCTGCCCGATGCGTTCGTCGTCGCCGACATCGAGACCGCCACCGACGACGAGGCGGACGATGCGGACGCCACGGAGGCCACAGACGCCGCGGTCGCCGACGAGGCGGCCGATGAGACGGCGGAGGCCGCAGACACCGAGGTGACCGCCGAGGAGACGGCCGCGCCCGAGGAGCCACCGACAGAGGCCACCGAGGAGCCCTCCGCGGCCGCCGAGGAGATCGAGGCGGAGGCCGAGGAGATCATCGCCACCATGGATGACGCTGCAGCCGCAGCAGACACGGAGGAACCACCCGCAGCGATGGCGCTGACCGACATCGCCGGCGTG
>JAVLBV010000082.1:0-3760 GCA_031580685.1 Haloquadratum sp.
TGCCGCTGGTCGTCGACAACACGTTCGCGACGCCGGCGGTCTGCCGCCCCGTCGACCACGGCGCCGACGTGGTGTGGGAGTCGACGACGAAGTGGATCCACGGGTCGGGCACCACCATCGGCGGGGTGCTCATCGACGGCGGCCGCTTCGACTGGGCGGGCTACCCGACGGTCACCGACGGCCGCGTCGACCACACGGCGACGTCACCCGCAGCGCCGCTGGCGGCGGCGGCGCGCCATGAGGTGCTGCGCGCGACGGGCTCGCTGCAGGCACCCTTCGACGCCTGGCAGACGCTGCAGGGCGTCGCCACCCTGGACGTGCGGATGCAGCAGCAGTCCGACACCGCCGCGGCCGTCGCGGCGTTCCTCGCCGAGCACCCCGCCGTCGCGTGGGTGCGGTACCCCGGCCTGGCGGACGACCCCGCCCATGCGGTCGCCGGGCGCGTCTGCACCGCCGCGGCGCCGACGCGCTATGGGGCGATGGTCAGCTTCGGTGTCACCGGTGGCCGCACCGCCGCGCGGACCGTCTGCGAGTCGACAGCGATGATCCGCTTCCTCGCGAACGTCGGGGATGTGGCATCGCTGATCATCCACCCCGCGACGACGACGCACGCGGCGCTCGATGCGGAGGCACAGGCCGCGGCGGGGGTGCGCCCCGAGCAGCTGCGGCTGTCGGTGGGCCTCGAGGGTGCCGACGCGATCTGTGCGGACCTCGACGCCGCGCTGGCGGAGGCCGACGCGTGAGCACCGAGCAGACCCAGGAGGTCGTCCTCGACGCGTTCACCTTCGCGACCGGCGAGACGCTCACGGACGTCCCGCTTGCGGTCGCGACCTACGGGGAGTACACCGGCGACAACGCCGTGCTCGTCTGCCACGCGCTGACGGGCTCGCACCGCGTGGCGGGCCCCTCGACCGACGCCCGCGGACAGGCGCACGGGTGGTGGCGCGACATCGTCGGCCCGGGGCGGCCGATCGACACGACCGAGCACTACGTGGTCTGCGTGAACAACCTGGGCTCGTGCTACGGGTCGGCGGGGCCGACCACGCTCGCCGCCGACGGCCGCCCCCACGGCCCCCGGTTCCCCACGGTGACCGTCGGCGACTGGACGCGCGCACAGGCGGCGGTGTGCGACCACCTCGGCGTCGACCGCCTCGCGGCGGTCATCGGCGGCAGCGTCGGGGGGATGAACGTGCTCGAGTGGACCCGGCGCTTCCCCGACCGCGTCGACCGCGCGGTCGCGATCGCCGCGGCGGCCCGGCTGGACGCGCAGGTGCTCGCCGTCGGCGCCATCGCCCGGCGGGCGATCCTCACCGACCCCGACTTCCAGGGGGGTGCGTACTACGACAGCGACCGTGCGCCGACGGCGGGGCTCGCACTCGCGCGCCAGCTGGGGCACCTGCTGTATCTGTCGAAGTCGTCGATGCAGCGCAAGTTCGGGCGCCGGCCCGCCCGCGTGGGCACCGCGGCGCCGCATGCGGCGGTCGACCCCACCGCCGCGGCGGGGCCGTACCGCGACGTGGAGTCGTACCTGACGTACCAGGCCGACCGGTTCGTCGACCGCTTCGATGCGAACGCGTACCTGTACCTCACGCGGGCGATGGAGGAGTACGACCTGGCCGCCGATGCGGCGGACATCGCCGACGCCGTCGCCGCCTACGGGGGTGAGCTGCTGCTGCTGTCGTTCACCGGTGACTGGCACTTCACCCCCGAGCAGTCCGCCCAGCTCGCAGCGGGCTACCGGGCGGGCGGGACGCCCACGGTGCACCACGTCGTCGACTCCTCCCACGGGCATGATGCGTTCCTCGTCGAGCCCGACAAGGTGGGCCCGCCGATCGCGGCGTTCCTCGCCGACGGCACCGCCGCCGTCTCGGGCGTCGACGTCGATGCGGCGGACCCCCGGGTGGCACCGACGGAGTTCGCGCCGGTGCACTCGTCGCTGTTCATGCGCTGAGGGTGTCGCAGAAAGCGGCGATGCTTGCCCGCGCCACCGCGGTATAAGCCCCCACGCATGGGAGCGGTGGTACGATGACAGACGACCCATCCGAGCAGGGCTTCGCGACCCGGAGCCTCCATGCGGGCCAGTCGGTCGACCCCGCGACGGGCGCGCGGGCGCCCCCGCTGTACCAGACCACCTCCTACGTGTTCGAGGACACCGACGATGCCGCCGCGCAGTTCGCCCTCGAGAAGCCGGGGTACATCTACACCCGCCTGATGAACCCGACGATCGCCAGCCTCCAGGAGCGGCTCGCCGCCCTCGAGGGCGGGGTGGGGGCGGTCGCGACCGCCTCGGGGATGGCCGCACTGGACCTGACGACCTTCCTGCTCGCGTCGGCGGGTGACAACATCGTCAGCGCCTCCTCGCTGTACGGCGGCACGTACACCTACTTCACCCACTCCGTCGAGCGCCGGGGGATCACCACCCGCTTCGTCGAGACGCTCGACGTCGACGCGTACGCCGATGCGATCGACGCCGACACCGCGTACGTCCACCTCGAGACGATCGGCAACCCCGCTCTCGACACCCCCGACATCGCCGCGATCGCCGAGATCGCCCACGCCCATGGCGTGCCGCTGTTCGTCGACAACACGTTCGCGACGCCCGCGCTGTGCCGACCGCTCGAGCACGGGGCGGACCTGGTGTGGAACTCGACGACGAAGTGGATCCACGGGGCGGGCACCACCATCGGCGGCGTCGTCGTCGACGGCGGCAGCTTCCCGTGGGCCGAGCACGCCGATCGGTTCCCCGAGATCGCCGCACCGAACCCGGCGTACCACGGCGTGAACTTCGCGGAGACGTTCGGGGAGGCGGCGTTCACCTACGCGGCGATCGCCCGCGGGCTGCGCGACCTGGGCAACTCGCAGTCGCCGTTCGACGCGTGGACGACGCTCGAGAAGCTGGAGACGCTGCCGCTGCGCATCGCCCAGCACAGCGAGAACGCGCTGGCGGTCGCGGAGTTCCTCGCAGAGCACCCCGCCGTCGACTGGGTGACGTACCCCGGCCTGCCAGAGCACCCCACCCACGAGGCGGCCTCCCGCTACCTCGACGGCGGCTACGGTGGGATGATCACCTTCGGCGTCGCCGGCGGCTACGAGGCGGCGCAGGCGACCGTCGACAGCCTCGAGATCGCCTCGCTGCTGGCGAACGTGGGCGATGCGAAGACGCTCGTGATCCACCCCGCCTCGACGACGCACCAGCAGCTGACCGACGAGGAGCAGGCGGCGGCGGGGGTGACCCCCGACCTGATCCGGCTGTCGGTGGGGATCGAGTCGGTCGAGGACATCATCGCGGACCTCGATGCGGCGCTCTCTGCGGCCTGAACGGCCGGGGAAACAGCAAACTCTTTTGTCCGCACTCCCGAACCCTGACACGATGCCGAACGTAGAATATCTCAACTACGAGGTGCTCGACGACCACGGGTGGGACATGGACGACGAGGACCTCTTCGAGAAGGCGGCGGATGCGGGCCTCGATCCGGAGGACCACGGCACACTCGAGGTGAACCAGGGCGAGTACATCCTCGAGGCCGCCGAGGCGCAGGGCTACGACTGGCCCTTCTCGTGCCGGGCGGGCGCCTGTGCGAACTGTGCGTCCATCGTCAAGGTGGGCGAGATCGACATGGACATGCAGCAGATCCTCAGCGACGAGGAGGTCAACGACAAGAACGTCCGGCTGACGTGCATCGGCTCACCTGCGGAGGACGAGGTGAAGATCGTCTACAACGCGAAGCACCTCGACTACCTGCAGAACCGCGTCATCTGA
>JAVLBV010000083.1:0-3595 GCA_031580685.1 Haloquadratum sp.
AGCCATCGCGGCCCTCCGTTGTGTGTTGTCGTCTCATGGTATCGTTGTCAGTTGCTGGTTGGGTCCACACGCCGGCGGAGACATGGCACCGTCAGGTGTGGTGGCACGTGTCGTGCTGCCAACCTAATTCGATATTTGGGTTAAAAATAATAAAGGTTCGGTAGGGTTCGTGATACTCACTCGGTCGAGACCGCATACCCCGCATCCGCGATCGCGCCGACGATCGCCTCCGCGTGGTCCGCACCGGCGGTCGCGACGGTGAACACCAGGTACGCCTCACCCACCTCGAGGTCCGACACCGAGCGGTCATGGCGGACCGAGTGGATGTTCGCCCCCCACTCTGCGATCAGCCCGCTCAGCGTCGCCATCTGCCCGGGACGGTCGTCGATCCGCACGCGGATACGGATGCGCTGTCGGCGGTTCGTCAGCGCGTGTACGAGGGTGGTCTGCAGGCCCGTCATGTCCAGGTTCCCGCCACACAGCAGCGGCATGACCGTCTCCCCGCGCACGTCGACCCCACCGGCGAGCATCGCCGCGACCCCGGCGGCGCCGGCGCCCTCGACGACCTGCTTCGCCCGCTCCATCAGCAGCACGATCGCATCGGCGATCTCGGTGTCGGTGACGGTGACGACCGTGTCGACATGCTCCTCGATGAGCGCGAGGGTGGCCTCGGAGATCCCGCCCGTCGCGATGCCGTCGGCGATCGTCGAGACCGACTCCAGCGTGACGGGGATGCCCTTGCGCAGGCTCTCATGGACGGTCGACGCCCCCGCCGCCTGCACGCCCACCACCCGGGTCTCGGGACGCTCGTGCTTGATCGCTGTGGCGATCCCGCTGATGAGGCCGCCGCCGCCGATCGGGACGAACACCGTGTCCACATCGGGGACCTGTTCGAGCATCTCCAGCCCCAGCGTGCCCTGACCCGCGATGATGTCCGGGTCATCGTACGCGTGGACGAACGCCGCATCCGATGCGTCGACCAGCTCCTTCGCATGGGCCATCGCCGCCTGGAAGTCCTTCCCGACGAGCTGCACCTCCGCGCCGTAGCCGCGGGTGGCGTCGATCTTCGCCTGTGGGGCGTTCTCGGGCATGATGATCGTCGCAGCCGCCCCGCACGTCGTCGCCGCGAGCGCGACGCCCTGGGCGTGGTTGCCCGCACTCGCGGCGATGAACGCATCGACGCCCCGCTCGACGTCCTGGACGATCTTGTTGTACGCCCCACGTGTCTTGAACGAGCCCGTCCACTGCAGATGCTCGAGCTTGAGGATCACATCCGCATCCACCATCTCCCCCAGCGATGTGCTGCGTTCGGTGGGCGTCGGCTTCACCACACGGGGGTCATCGAGCCGGTCTCGGGCGGCGACCACGTCGGCGTACGTGACCGGGAGGTTGGACATGGTCGCGCCTCAGGGCAGCAGCTTCGCGCGCTGTGGGTCGAACAGCGGCTCCTCCCGCACCGTCGCGGGGTACTCCTGGCCCTCAGAGTGGATCGACACCGCCGTGCCGGGGGCGGTGTGCGCCGTCGGCAGGTACGCGTACACGATCGAGGCGCCGATGCTGTAGCCGTAGTCCGCCGCCTGGACGTAGCTGATCTGGGTCCCGTCTGCGTAGATCGGGCGGCCGGTGAGCATGATCGTCGGATCCGCATCGAGGGTGATGGGGACGATCGATGTGGCGGCCCCCTCTGCGGCCACGGCAGCGACCGCATCGCGGCCGATGAACTCGGTGTCCAGATCGACCGCGAACTGCAGCCCCGCCTCGACCGGGGTCGCATCCGTGTCGATGTCAGTGCCCCACAGCCGGTAGCCCTTCTCCAGGCGCATCGACTCCAGCGCCCCCGCACCCATCGGCCGGACGTCCAGATCGGCGCCTGCGTCCGCAAGCAGCTGCCACAGCCGGTCACCGTACTCCACCGGCGCCCACAGCTCCCAGCCGAGCTCGCCCACGTACGACACCCGCAGCGCGGTCACGGGGACCTCACCCACGTGGATCTGCTGGGCGCTGAAGTACGGGAAGCCCGCATCGGAGAGGTCCGCATCGGTCAGCCGCTGCAGGAGCATCCGCGCCTTCGGACCCCACAGGCCGATCGCGGTGCGGGCCCCCTCCTCGATGTGCACCCCGACGGTCTCCGGGGCATGCTCCTGGAGCCAACCACCGTGGATGTTGGGCGAGTTGCCCCCGCCGGTCGTCACCATGTACGCCTCCTCGCCGGTGCGCACGACGGTGACATCGCCGATGATCCCGCCCGCGGGGTTCAACAGCAGGCTGTAGCGGACGCGACCGATCGGCATCTCGATGTCGTTGCTGCACATCCGCTGGAGGAACGCGGTGGCACCGGTGCCCCGCACGACGATGTCGCTGAAGGCGGTCATGTCGAACATCGAGACGTGCTCACGCGTGTGCAGGTGCTCTGCACCCTCGATCGGTGAGCGGTTGATGCCGACCCAGCCGGACTGCGATGGGATCTGCCCGTCGTACCGGTCGACGAGGTCGGCGTTGCTGTGGTAGTACTGCGCGCTCTCCCACCCACCGGACTGGTAGAACTCCGCGCCGAGTGCCTCCTGCCGGGCGTAGAACGGGCTGCGCCGCAGGTTGCGGTGCTCGCTCGTCTGCCAGCGGGGCTCGACGATGCTGTAGACCTGCCGGTACTGCTCGGCCCCCCGGTCCAGGAAGTACTCCCGCTGGCCGGCGTGGGGGGCGAAGCGCTCGACGTGGATCGCACCGATGTCGATCAGCGTCTCCTCGAGGCGGGGTGCGCCGGTCTGCATCCACTGCGCGAGGATGTGTGCGTACCCCGCCGAGTGCGTCCACCAGATCGCCAGCGCACTCCAGAGCCCATCGACCGCGGTGAACGGCCCGATCGCGGGCATGCCATCGGGGGTGAACACGAAGATGCCGTTCTCCGTCGCCCGGTACTCCGCATCCCGGCTCGCCGGCAGGAGCTCATCGAAGGCCTGCTTGGGCGACTTGGTGCGGTCGGGGTGGGTGGGGCTGTGCCAGTGCTCGGGGGTGAACGTCCGGACGGACGCCTGCATCTCGGTGTTCTGGCCCATCGCATCGGGCTCGACGGGCAGCGGCACGTGGTTGTACGACCCCATCCCCAGCGAGTCGCCGTGGTTGCGGAAGTACAGCGAGTTGTCCTGGTCACGACCGACGGGCTGCGTCGGGGCCTGACTCATCACCTCGGGGATCATCCGGTCGCCGGGGACGGTCAGTCCGGTGGTGTTCTCCCCGATCGACGAGTCGTACTCGGCGAGCTCCTCCATCGGCTCGGTCACGACGTACTGGTGTTCCACCGGCGCGATCGGCAGCTCCACGCCCGCGAGCCGACCCGTCTGGTGCCCCCAGTTGTTCGTCGCCAGCACACACCGGTCGCAGGTGACGACCCCCGCGTCGGTCTCGACGGCGCGGACCGCACCCGCGTCGATGTCGATGTCCGTCACCGTGGTCTCGCCCACGAACGTCGCATCGGCCTCCTGCATGTACCACTGCAGCGCGCCGATCGCATCCACCCGGCCGTCGCTGGGTGAGTAGTAGCCGCCGAGGATCTGGTCGGGGTCGACGAGCGGGAGGTGCTCGGCGACCTCCTCCGGCG
>JAVLBV010000084.1:0-3520 GCA_031580685.1 Haloquadratum sp.
TCGCCGACCGCCCGCCGCGGGGGGTCGGTGATCACCACACACCGCTCGTCGGCGCCCACCCCGAGGCACACCTCGACCGCCGTCGTCGCCGCCGCAGCGAGCGCGTCCGTCTGCATGCCCCCACTCGCGCTCCGAGCGGCAAGAGGGTGTGGGTCACTCGCGCGCAAGTACCGATTTCAGGGCCCGAAATGCCTATTCGGCCCCTCTGAGGAGTGCGGTCATGATCCGTGTCGGCATCAACGGGTACGGGACCATCGGCAAGCGCGTCGCGGACGCGGTCGCCGCACAGCCGGACATGGAGGTCGTCGGCGTCGCGAAGACCCAGCCCAACTTCGAGGCGCACACGGCGGTCGAGCGGGGCTTCCGGATGTACGCGGCGATCCCCGAGCGGCTGGCGCTGTTCACCGAGGCGGGCATCGAGGTCGTCGGGGTGGTCGACGAGCTGATCGCCGCGGCGGATGTGATGGTCGACTGCACCCCCTCGGGCATCGGCGCGGAGAACCGCGACCGGTATGCGACCTACGGCACCCCCGCGGTGTTCCAGGGCGGGGAGGACGCGTCGGTCGCCGACGTGAGCTTCAACGCCCGCGGCAACTACGCCGACGCCGTCGGCGCGGAGTTCGTCCGGGTGGTCTCGTGCAACACGACGGGGCTGTCGCGGATCATCGCCCCCCTCGAGGATGCGTACGGCATCGAGCGGGTGCGCGCGACGCTGGTGCGCCGCGGTGGTGACCCCGGCCAGAACGCACGGGGGCCGATCAACGACATCCTCCCCGACCCGATCGCCATCCCCTCGCACCACGGCCCGGACGTGCAGACGATCTTCCCCGACGTGGCGATCGACACGATGGGCATGAAGGTGCCGGCGACGCTGATGCACGTGCACGCGCTGAACGTGACGCTCGCGGAGAGCCCCACCGCCGCGCACGTCCGGGAGGTGCTCGGCCGCGAGGGCCGGGTGTACCTCATCCCGCCGGGGCTGGGGCTCGACGGGGCGGGCACGCTCAAGGAGTTCGCCTACGACGCGGACCGGCCGCGTGGCGACCTCTGGGAGAACTGCGTGTGGGCCGAGTCGGTCGCCGTCGAGGGGCGCGACCTGTACCTCTTCCAGGCGATCCACCAGGAGGCGGACGTGATCCCCGAGAACGTGGATGCGATCCGGGCGATCTTCGAGGCGGCGGATGCGGCGACGTCGATGCAGCGGACGGATGAGGCGCTGGGGGTGGGCATCCGCGGCGACCCCGCGGGGTTCCTGGGCGCCGGCGGCGTCACCGCCGGGGTGCCTCAGCAGGAGCGGTAGCGCACCGACAGGTCGGCGGTGTCGACGATCGCGACGTGCGCGGTGTCGTCGCCGCCCGGGATGGGCACCCCACCGGGGTTGATCACGGGGATGCGGCCGCTGGTGTCGGTGCCGTGCTGATGGGTGTGCCCGCGCAGCACGCAGTCGAGCGCCGTGCTGTGGGCGAGCGCCTCCACGCGCGCCTCGTGGGTCCCGTGGGTCACCCCGAAGCGCACGCCGTCGCACGCGATGCGGGCGAACCCCCCGTGGAAGGTGCCGAAGCCATCGACCACCGACGCGAGCGGCCACGCGCCGTCGTTGTTGCCGCGGATCGCGTGGAACGCGAACGCGTCGGTCTCGAACAGCGCGGCGGTGATCGGGGCGATCATGTCGCCGCAGTGGATCACCACGTCGACCCCCGCGTCGGTGAACAGCTCCACCGCCCGGGTGGCGACCGCGCGGTCATCGTGGGTGTCTGCGATCACGCCGACGTGCATGCGGGACGGACGGCGGCGGGCCGCTAAGGTGCTGTGGTCGCCGGGGGCAGGACCTCGACGCCGACGAGCGGGGCCCCGCTGAGGGCGGTGAGGTACGCCCCACCGGCGATCGACAGGTGGTCGAACGCGGCGGGGTCGAGGTCGTACAGCGGCACCGCCCGCGAGGTGTCGCCACCGCCGACGACGCTGTAGGCGTCACCGGCGGCGATCGCCTCGAGCACGGTGACCGTCCCCGTCGCGAAGCGGGGGTCCTCGAAGACGCCCAGTGCCCCCTTGACGAACACCGCCGCGGCGGGGGCGCACACCGCCGCATACCGCTCGGCGGTCGCCGTGCCGATGTCGAGGTACGACGTGGTCTTCTCCGCGATCGCATCGACGGCCACCTCCGCACGCTCGCCGGCCGCATCGGCGTACGCGAGGTCCGTCGGCAGCAGCACCTCCGCATCGAGCGTCGCGCGGACCGCGGCGATCTCATCGGCGGTCTGCGCCCACTGGGTGCGGAAGCGGTCGCCGCCGTCGGTGTCGACGCCGACGGGCGCGCCGGCCGCACGCAGGAACAGCTCCGCGGCGACGCCACCCAGGCAGAACCGGTCGACGCGGTCGGCGAGCGCGCGCATCACCCCGATCACGTCCGTCGCCTTGGTGCCGCCGAGGACCATCACCACGGGGCCGTCGAAGCTGCGGTCGGCGATCGCGGTGTTCGCGGCGTACTCCGTCGCCATCACGGGACCGCCGCAGGCGGGCAGCCGCAGGGGGAACCCCACGATCGACGCGTGCGAGCGGTGTGCGACCGAGTACGCATCGTCGACGTACCAGTCGACCGCCGCGGCGAGCGTCTCGACGAGGCCGGTCTCGGCCTTCTCCGCCGGCGCCGCCTCCGGCAGCTCGTCGGGGTGCATCCGCACGTTCTCCAGCAGCAGCGCCTCGCCCGCCGCGAGCGCGTCGATCGCCGCGAGCGCCCGCGGCTCGGTCACCGCATCGACGAACCCCACCGGTGCGTCCGTCTGCGCATCGAGCAGCGCGGCGTGCTGGGCGAGCGAGATGAACGCCTCGCCGCCGGGGCGGCCCTGGTGTGCCAGACAGACCACCCGGTGGCCCGCGGCGGCGAGTGCGTCCACCGACGCGGCATGGCGCTCGAAGCGGCGGGTGGCGACGACGCTGCCGTCGTCTGCGACGGGGGCGTTCAGGTCGACCCGCACGAGCACGGTGCTGTCGGGGGCGATCGCCTCCACCGTCTCGAAGGGGACCATGGCGGGCGGTCGGCTCACGCGGTGATGAACTGTGCCATATCCAGCATGCGGTTCGAGAAGCCGAACTCGTTGTCGTACCAGGTGAGGACCTTGTACATCGCCCCCGCGCCCACGCGGTTCGTCGAGGCGAGGTCGACCAGCGAGCTGTAGGGCATCCCCTGGATGTCGCTGGAGACGAGCGGGTCGTCGGTCACCCCGAGCACGCCCTGGGGTTTCATCTCCTCGATCTTGTCTTTCGTATCGCGTCGGATACGGATCACAGCGTACTCTGCCATGCGTCCGATTACAAAACGTTACATCTTATAAAACCAGTGGGAACACGTTTATGTTCAATCGTGTGCATCCATCACATGGCCGGTTTGATAGTGCCGGCTCCATGTGTAGTTCGTCCTGCTGACATACCAGAAAGCGGGGTTTTCGGCGCGTGGAAGTCGATGTTGCGCATGCTCGCGGTGACGACGTCGGCGCCGGCGAAGCGCATCGCACTCAGCGCG
>JAVLBV010000085.1:0-3232 GCA_031580685.1 Haloquadratum sp.
GGGGTGGTGCAGCGCACGCTGAGCTGAGCCGTGCGGACGCCCGTGCAGACCACACCCCAGAGCGAAGCGGCCGGGGGCGGTCGCGGTGATGGCGCTGGAGGCCGTCCCGGCGGACATCCGCAAGCGAGGTGGGGTCGCCCGGATGGCCGACCCAGCGGATGTAGCGGAGATCGTGGATGCGGTCTCGATCCCCGCGATGGGCAAAGCGCGCATCGGACACACCGCCGAGGCGCGGATCCTCGAGGCGATCGGGGTGGACATGATCGATGAGTCGGAGGTGCTCACGCCCGCAGATGACCGCTATCACATCGACAAACGCAGCTTCACCGCCCCGTTCGTCTGCGGTGCACGCAACCTCGAGGAGGCGCTGCGCCGGATCGACGAGGGGGCGGCGATGATCCGCACGAAGGGGGAGGCGGGCACAGGCGATGTCAACCAGGCGGTGACACACCAGCGGAACATCTCGGGGGCGATCCGCATGCTCGAGGGCATGTCCTTCGAGGAGCGCGAGGCGTGGGCGCGCGAGCGTGAGGCGCCCGCGAGCCTGGTGCATGAGACCGCGGAGATGGGCCGGCTGCCGGTGGTCAACTTCGCGGCCGGGGGCATCGCGACCCCGGCGGACGCAGCGCTCATGATGGAGCACGGCTGCGACGGCATCTTCGTGGGCTCCGGGATCTTCGGGGCGGAGGACCCCGAGGCGATGGGCCGGGCGATCGTGGAGGCGGTCAACCACTGGGACGACCCCGAGACGCTCGCGGAGATCGCCTCGAACATCGGCAAGAGCATGAAGGGGGAGGCGAACGTCGCGATGGACCCCGCAGACCAGCTGCAGTACCGCGGCGTCTGAGTCAGTACAGCATCGCACCCGGGCCGACGGCGGTCTGGTACGCCCGGGCGTCGATACCACTCGCATCGAACGCGCGCACCATGGCTGCGGCCACCGGTCGCCGCATCTCCCGCGGGCAGACCGCGAGCACCGCGGGCCCTGCCCCGGAGACGGTCACCCCGGCAGCACCCGCATCGTAGGCGGCGCTCTCCACGCGCCGGTAGCCGGTGATGAGCTCCGCCCGTGCCGGGGTGACCACCGGATCGTCCATCCCCTCGCCGACGAGGGCGACGTCATCGGCCGCCATCCCCAGCACGAGCGTCGATGCGGCACCGACCGTCTCGACCAGCTCGGCGATCGCGACCGCCTCCGGCACCACCGCCCGTGCATCCCGCGTGGAGACGGCGATCTCCGGCAGGCAGGCGACCAGCGGGATCGACGCGGGCAGCGACAGCACCTCCGCAGGGGTCGCGACCGTGAACCCCCCGAGCAGGGCAGGCGCGACGTTGTCCGCGTGTGCAGCCCCCGAGACGACCGCCTCGCCCTCCGCGGCGATCGGCACCAGCTCCTCGCGGGAGTGCCCGCGGTCATACAGCGCGTTCAGTGCTAGCGCGGCACCCGCCGCACTGGCCGCCGACGAGCCCAACCCCGAGGAGGGGCGCACGCCCTTGTCGATCCGGATGTGCGCGGGCGCATCCAGCGCCTCGGCGACCGCGCCCACCACGTTCTTCTCGGGGTCTGTGGGGATGTAGCGTGCACCGACACCGGTGACCTCGATCGTCGTCGCCGACGCACGGTCGACACGGATGACATCGGCCGGGCGGCCCAGCGCGACACCGAAGACGTCGAACCCACTGCCGAGGTTCGCACTGGTCGCTGGTGCGCGCACCGTCTGCATGGCGTTCTGAACCCGACTCGGTGCTAAAAAGATGCTGACGCGGCAGATGCTGAGCAGAATCGCTTAGCAGCTGGCCGGGCGACGGGTGACATGATCGGCATCGTCGGCGCGGGCTATGCGGGCCTCGCAGCAGCCTACCGGCTCCAGCAGGCGGGCGAGGCGGTCCGCATCTTCGAGGCGACCGATGCGATCGGTGGGCTCGCAGCGACGTATCCGACACGGGGGGACCCGATCGAGCAGTTCTATCACCATCTGTCGCGCTCCGAGGAGACGATCGTCGCGCTCGCGGAGGCGCTCGGTGTCGGGGGGGCGATCGACTGGCGGGTGGGCACCACCGCCCACTACATCGATGGGACGGTGCACCCGCTCAACACGCCGCTGCAGATCCTCGCGTATCCACACATGACGATCGGCGATAAGCTCAAGCTGGGGCTGCTGACGATGGGCGTCGACATCCACCGCTTCCCACCACAGCGCGGTGCGTTCGAGGAGCTGTCGGCGTACGAATCAGAGTCGGTCGAGACGTTCGTCACCCGACACACCAGCCGACGGGTGTACACGGGCTTCGTCGAGCCGCTGCTGGCGAGCAAGTTCGGCGAGCGCCGCGAGGAGATCTCCGCCGCGTGGTTCCTCGGACGGATCCGCTTCCGGGGCGAGCGATCGATCCGACGCGGGGAGATCCTCGGCTACCCCGACGGGGGGGTGGCCACACTCACATCGGCACTCATCGAGGCGGTGGGCCGCGAGACGATCGCCTGTGAGCGTCCGGTCAGGGCGGTCGAGATGGACACGGACGGTCCCGTCGCCCTCCGGGTCGACCCCGGTGACGAGCGGGTACCCGTCGATGGGGTGGTCCTCGCCACGATGCCATCGGTGCTGGAGGCGCTGACCGGCATCGACAGCGCGATCGAGTTCCAGGCGGCGGTCTGTGCGCTGCTCGTGCATGAGGAGCCGATCACCGACCAGTACTGGGTCAACATCGCCGAGCGGTGCAGCTTCGGTGCGCTCATCGAGCACACGAACTTCGTCGACCCCGCACGGTATGGGGGCCAACATCTGAGCTACCTGGCCGCGTACGTCCAGCGGCTGGATGACCCCCTGTGGCAGGCGGACGATGCGGCGATCGCCGAGCGGTGGCTCGACGAGCTGCAGGGGCTGTTCCCGGCGCTCGACCCCGAGACGATCACCGCGGTCGAGATCGCACGGAACCCGCAGGCCGCACCGCTGTACGTCCGTGGCTACGCCGCGGAGCTCATCCCCACCGACCTCGCCACGCGGGGGGCTCCCGGGGTCGCCTACGCGGGGATGGGTGCGGCCGCACAGTACCCCGAACGGTCGCTCAACGGGGCGATCGAGGCGGGGTTCGAGGCCGCAGACGCGCTAGTGGCCCGACATCGCTGAGGGTCACTCCTCGAGGGGGACATCCTGCATAGCCGACTCGCGTTCGATGCGGATGGGCTCGTCCCGGTCGTCGCCCAGGACGTCGACACCGGGCAGGTGCTGATGCT
>JAVLBV010000086.1:0-3218 GCA_031580685.1 Haloquadratum sp.
ATGGTCCAGGATGAGGAGATCACCTCGATGCAGCAGGCGCTCGACTCGGGGCTGCCACTGAAGGAGCCCGAGATCACCGACCAGCTGCTGCCCGGGCTGGAGGATGAGGTGCTGGATATCAACATGGTCCAGCGGATGACCGACTCGGGCCGCCGGGTGAAGTTCCGGTGTGTCGTCGCGGTGGGCAACCGCGATGGCTACCTGGGGTACGCGGAGGCGCGCGATGACCAGGTGGGCTCGGCGATCGGCAAGGCGATCGACGTCGCGAAGCTGCAGATCATCCGCGTCGACCGTGGCTCGGGCTCCTGGGAGGACTCCGCGGGCGGGCTCAACTCGCTGCGGCGCACCGCCGAGGGCAAGGCGGGCTCGGTCACCGTCGAGATCATCCCCGCCCCGAAGGGGCTGGGGCTCGCGGCCGCGGAGACCGTCCGGCACCTGCTGGAGCTCGCGGGCATCGAGGACGCATGGACCCGCTCGGACGGCAACACCCGCACGACGGTCAACCTCGCGAAGGCGACGTACAACGCGCTGCGCAACGCCTCGCAGTCGCGGCTGCCCCGACAGGTGGCCGCTGAGGGGGTGACCGAGTGATGCAGGCGGTGATCCAGCTGCGGGGGGAGGTCAACATGGCCCAGGACGTGCGTGACACGCTGGGGATGCTCAACATCCACCACGTGAACCACTGCGCACTGGTGCCCGAGACCGACACGTACCGGGGCATGCTCGCGAAGGTGCACGACTACGTCGCGCGCGGCGAGCCGAGTGCGCAGACCCTGGCGGTGGTGCTCGCACGCCGCACCGACGCCCTCGAGGGCGATGCGACGGTCGACGAGGCGTACCTCAGCGAGCACACCGACTACGACTCCTTCGAGGCGCTCGCGGCGGCGCTGCTCGCCGAGGAGACGACGCTGCGCGCGCAGGGGCTCTCACCGGCGGTCCGGCTGCATCCGCCACGGGGTGGCCACGCCGGGCAGAAGCATCCACCACAGGCGGGTGGGCAGGTGGGCGTGCACACGACCGACCAGATCGATGCGCTGCTGGAGGCGATGCGATGACCTCCAAGAAGCGCCGCCAGCGCGGCTCGCGCACCCACGGCGGCGGCACCCACAAGAACCGCCGCGGGGCGGGCAACCGTGGGGGTCGCGGCAGGGCGGGGCGCACGAAGCACAACATGCACGGGTACGAGCCGATCGGCAAGTCGGGCTTCACCCGACACGGCACCGGCACCACCCAGGTGGCGACGGTCGCGCTGGGGGAGCTGGATGCGGCCGTCGCCACGGCGATCGCCGCCGGTGAGCGCGACGCCGGTGCGGGCCCGCATGCGGTCGATGCGAGCGCACACGTCGACGGCGATGCGGTGAAGGTCCTCGGCGGGGGGCAGGTGCACCATCCGCTGGCGGTGACCGCCACCAGCTTCAGCGAGACGGCGGTCGCGAAGCTGGAGGCCGCCGGCGGCGAGGCGATCGAGGAGTCGTAGTCGCATGGGCTGGAAGGAGGCGGCAGCACCGGTGCTCACGCGGATGCCATCGGTGGTCCGGCCGACGGGCCACGTCTCCTTCAGCCGCAAGCTGCTGTGGACCGCGGGCATCCTCATCCTGTACTTCTTCCTGACGAACGTCACGCTGTACGGCCTGCAGACGACCGGTGGGTCGGACTTCTTCGGGCAGTTCCGCTCGATCCTCGCCGGCGCACAGGGGTCGATCCTGCAGCTGGGGATCGGCCCGATCGTCACCGCGTCGATCGTGCTGCAGCTGCTCGGTGGGGCGGACCTGCTCGGACTGGACACGAACGACCCGTACGACCAGATCCTCTACCAGGGGCTGCAGAAGCTGCTCGTGATCGTGATGGTGATCCTGACGGGGCTGCCGATGGTGTTCGCCGGGGGCTTCCTCCCGGCCGACCAGCAGGTCGCGAGCGTCCTGGGCATCGGCCTCGGGGGGGTGCAGGCGCTGATCTTCGCGCAGATCTTCGTCGGCGGTGTGCTCATCCTGTTCATGGATGAGATCGTGAGCAAGTGGGGCGTCGGCTCGGGGGTCGGGGGTGGGTGGGCGATGAGCGGCGTCGGCGCCTCATCGAACAGTGCCCGCAATGGCCGCCGGGTGGGGTAGGCCATGTGCTCTGATACGGGGGTGCCGACATAACCCTGTGGCCGCGTGTCAGACGTGCGTCGGCCGGACCGCAAGCGTGAGGTAGCGCTGCTGCGGCCTGTGGATGTGCACCCCAACCGCGTCGTCGCGCTGTTCGTGCTGCTGGCGGCGCTGTGGGGCACCGCGTTCATGGCGATCAAGGCGGGCCTCGCCGACCTGCCGCCGGTGCTGTTCGCGGCGGTGCGCTACGACATCGCCGGCGTGTGCATGCTCGCGGTCGCCGCATGGCGGACGGAGTACCTCCTGCCGCGCACGCGTGAGGACATCGCGGCGATGGGCGTCGCCGCGCTGCTCATGATCGCGGGCTACCACACGCTGCTGTTCATCGGCGAGGCCGACCCCGGGGTGACGTCTGCGGCGGCGGCGGTGATCGTCTCGCTCGCGCCGCTGGTGACGACGGCGCTCGCGGCGGCGGTGATCCCCGCCGACGGGGTGGATGCGGTGGGGGCGGTCGCCGTCGTCGTCGGGCTCGTGGGGGTGGTGGTGCTCATCGACCCCACCGCGGCGACGCTCGCAGGCGGGGCGACGGTGCCGAAGCTGCTCATCGTCACAGCGGCGCTCAGCTTCGCCGCGGGCGCCGTCATCCTGCGATGGCTGCGGGCGCCGGTGCCGATCGAGACGCTCGAGGCGTGGGCGATGCTGCTCGGCGCGGGCGTCATGCATCTCGTGAGCGTCGGCCGTGGCGAGCGGTGGGTGGATGCGGTGTGGTCGCCGACGGCGCTCGCGGCGGTGATCTACCTCGCGATCTTCGCGTCGGCGGTGGGCTTCCTCATCTACTTCGCGCTGCTGCGGGAGGTGGGGCCGGTGCAGATCAACCTCGTCTCGTACGTCGCGCCCGTCTTCGCCGCACTCGCCGGCTGGGCCGTCCTCGGCGAGGTGCCGACGGCGACGACCGCCGTCGGCTTCGCGATCATCGTCGCGGGGTTCGCCCTGCTGAAGCGCCGTGCGCTCGTCGGGCTCATCCCACGGGGCTGACGGCGGTGACGGTGCCGACGGCGGCCCCCATCGGTGTCAGAGAGCGTCCAGGCCCCCGAGGCCGACTCCAGACGCACGATCCGTGTCCGACGGTGG
>JAVLBV010000087.1:0-3167 GCA_031580685.1 Haloquadratum sp.
TCCGCTCGATCCAGCGCAAGGGCCGCACCGGTCGGCAGGCGCCGGGCCGGGTGGTGGTCCTGCTCGCAGAGGACACGCGCGATGAGGCGTACTTCTGGATCTCCCGGCGCCGCGAGAAGCAGATGCACAACGAGCTGGCCGCACTCAAACGGTCGGCCGCGGAGATCGAGACCACACTCGGCGAGCGCACGGGCGCCCGCCCGTCGGGGCAGGCGGGGCTGACCGACTTCGATGCGGACGACACCGACGCCGAGCCCACTGCGGAGGCGGAACCGACCGTGGAGGTGGTGATCGACCAGCGGGAGATGCACGCGTCGATCGCCCGCGACCTCGCCCAGCGCGAGGCGATCGCGACCCGCCTGGAGACGCTCGAGGTGGGTGACTACATCTGCTCGGACCGCGTGGCCGTCGAGCGCAAGACCGTCGATGACTTCCTCGAGACGCTGGTGGGCGAGGACCGCTCGCTGTTCGCGCAGGTCGGCGCGCTCGCGGACGCGTACCCCCGGCCGGTGGTGATCATCGAGGGGACGGGGCTGTACGACCGCCGCAACATCCACCCGAACGCGATCCGGGGCGCACTCGCGAGCCTCGTGACGGACTACGGCTGCAGCGTCCTGCAGACCGCCGACGCCGATGCGACGGCGGCGCTGGTGGCGACGATCGCCACCCGCGAGCAGACCGACCGCGAGCGCACCCTCCACGTGCACGGGCAGAAGGCCGCGCGGACGCTGTCCGAGCAGCAGGAGTACGTGGTCGCGTCGATCGCCGACATCGGCCCGGTGACCGCCCAGCGGCTGCTGGCCGCGTTCGGGTCGGTCGAGGCGGTGCTGACCGCCACCACCGAGGAGCTCGAGGCGGTCCACGGGGTCGGCGAGGTGACCGCCGAGCGGATCCGCCGGGTCGTCGGGTCGGGGTATCAGGACTGAGAGGCGGCGGGATACGGCTTTAGCTGCGATCGTGGTCTGCGGGGTCGATGCCACCTGCGTCGACCACCGCGCTCGTGGGGCTCCTCGCGCTGCTGCTCGCGGCCCCCGCGCTGACGGACCTGCTGACCCGCCGCGTGGACCGTCGCGTCTGGCCCCCCATCGCCGTGGTGGCGGTGCTGCTGTCGGGCACGCACCTCCTGTGGGTGCGCACGGTCGCGCCGGCGGCGGCGCGGGCGATCGGCTGCCAGCAGCTGCTGCTGGTGCTCACGCTGGGGCTCGCGGGCCGCTGGGCGCACCGCCGGGGCTGGCTCGGCGGCGCCGACTGGAAGCTGCTGGGGCTGCTGCCGCTGTGTCTGCCGCCGGGGCTGCGCGTCGTCCCCGCCGTCGGGCTGTGGCCGCCGGCGGTGGTCCCCGCACTCAGCGCGCTCACGCTCGCCGCCCTGCTCGCGCTGTCGCACCAGCTGCTGCGGTGGGGCCTCCGCCGCCCGCGGGGCCGACACCCGCTGCAGCTGCGGGTGCCGACGGCGCGCCTGCGGCGGCATCACGGGCAGATCGCGGCGGGACCACAGCCGGGACTGGATCTCGACACGCTCCGGATGTACCTCCGCTGGCGCGGGGCGACGCTGGCCACGCTGCGGGCGCACACCACCGACCCCGCCGCCGCCGGAAGCATCCGGACCACCCGCGATCCGACCGACGGCAGCGTCACCGCTGCGCCGCGGGCGCCCCCCCGGCTGCGCCGGCTGCCCGCGGATGACCGCTGGGGTGCGGCGGCCTTCCTCGCGGTGGCGCCGCACGACGCATACGGCGCGACGGCCACCCAGCTGCGCCAGACGCTCGATTGGCTGCTGCTGGTCGAGGCGGTGCCGATCCGGGTGGGCCAGCCACTGATCACGCATCTGTACCTCGCCGGCGCGCTGATCCTCACCGTGGGGGACCCGGTCGTCGCGGCCGTCTGGGCGATGGGATAACCGTTTGGCCCCCGGCCACAGACGGTGGGGTATGGACCTCAGCCGACTCGCGTTCGATGCGGATGGGCTCGTCCCGGTCGTCGCCCAGGACGTCGACACCGGGCAGGTGCTGATGCTCGCGTACGCCTCTGCGGCGGCGATCGAGGCGAGCCTCGAGACGGGGGTCGCCCACTACCACTCGCGGAGCCGCGGGGCGCTGTGGGAGAAGGGGGCGACGAGCGGGCACCGCCAGGAGCTGTACGACGTGCGGATCGACTGTGATGGCGATGCGGTGCTGTACCTCGTCGAGCAGGCCGTCGGCGCCTGCCACACGGGCCACCGCAGCTGCTTCTACCGCACCCTCGAGGGGGCCGACGTGGGGACGGTCGTCTTCGACCCCGACGAGGTGTACGGCTGATCAGGGCACGACCGCCTGCTCGGTCTCCTCGACGTAGGCGGTCGCCGTCGCCGCGCTCGCCGCCTCCGCGACGATCCGCACCAGCGGCTCGGTCCCCGAGGGACGCACGAGGATCCACCCCTCATCGAGGTCGACGCGCGTCCCGTCGATGTCGGTGATCGCCCCGCCGCGGCGGCGGAGGTAGCGGTCCGCACGCGCCTGGATGCGCGCGCGCTCGCGGTCATCACCGACGGTGATGTTGGCGCGGGCGGTGTGGTACCCCTGGTGCGGTGCGACGACCGCCGAGGCTGACGTCTCCGCGAGCAGCGCGGCGAACCGGGCCGCGGTGTACGCCCCGTCCCGCACCACCCGGTACGGGGGGAAGAACACGCCACCGTTGCCCTCACCAGCGATCGGGATGGCAGCACCCGCCGCCTGCAGCCGCTCGATCGCCGTGATCAGGTGCGACGCCCCGATCGGCGTCAGCTCCAGGCGCGCACCCGCCTCCTCGACGACGTCCACGAGCCGCTGGGAGCTGTCGATCGCGGCGACCATCGTCGCGCCCGCGTCGAGCTCGGCCGCCGCGAGCGCCGCCAGCGAGGCCTCCCCGGCGATGGGGTGGCCCGTCTCATCGACGAACACCGCGCGGTCGGCATCGCCGTCATGGGCGATCCCCAGGTCCGCATCCGCCGCCCGCACCGTCTCCTGCAGCAGCGTCAGGTGCTGGGGCACCGGCTCGGGCGGGCGGGCGGGGAAGGTGCCGTCGGTCGTCGCGTTCACCGTCGTCACCTCGCAGCCGAGGCTGCGGAACAGCTGGGGCCTCGTACTCCCCGGCGGCCCGGTAGTCCTCCCGGAGCGCGACCAGCGTCTCGATGAGCTGCGGGGTGTCCCCGG
>JAVLBV010000088.1:0-3164 GCA_031580685.1 Haloquadratum sp.
GTCTAGTACAGAACTAAGATTACAAACACCAGGCGGAGCACAGATTTTAACTGCAATAGGAAGCACTACAGGATCTGCTCGATGTCCTGGTTCGCGACCGCGACGTAGAACTCCACGATCTGCTGCTGGATCGTCGAGGCGACCGTCCCGGACATCCCGAAGTCATAGAAGATCAGCGCCCCATCGTCGGCGACCGCGAGGTTGCCGGGGTGCGGGTCCGCATGGAACACCCCATCGGCGATGATCATCTGCAGGTAGCTCTCCTGCAGCCGTGCGGCGAGGGCAGACCGATCGATGCCCTGTGCGTCCAGCCGCTCGACATCGGTGATCTTCGTCCCCGGGAGGTACTCCATGGTGAAGACCATCCCAGCCGAGCGGTCCGGCACCGGGGCGGGGACGCGCACCATCGGATCGTCTGCGAAGTTGGCACGGATCTGGGTGAGGATCTCGCGCTCGCGGGTGTAGTCCATCTCGCGTCGGATCGTCTGGGCGAACTCATCGGCCAGGTTCTCCAGCGAGAAGGCCCGCCCCTGCCCGAGGAACCGCCGGATCACCGGGATCGACCACCGCAGCACCCGCAGGTCGGCGTTCACCAGCGATTCGATCCCCGGTCGGCGCACCTTCACCGCCACCGCCTCTCCATCGTAGGTGGCGGTGTACACCTGCCCGAGGCTGGCGCCGCTGATCGGGGTGGTGTCGAACGCATCGAACGCCGCATCCACCGGACCCAGCGCGGTCTCGATCACCCGCTTGGACTCGCGCCAGGGGGCTGGAGGGACCTCATCCTGGAGGCTGCTCAGCACCTCGAGATACGCCGGTGGCAGGATGTCCGGCCGGCTCGACAGCAGCTGACCGAGCTTGATGAACGTCGGCCCCAGCGTCAGCAGGGTCGACAGCAGCCGCTGCGCACGACGCGTCTGCATCTCCCGGGTGACGCTGCGGGTGCCGCCGATGAGGAGGAACCGCCGGCGGTCCCGCCAGTAGGCGAGAAGCAGGGGGGCGAACTGGGTGAAGACGACGATGAACCGCCAGTAGGCGCGCAGGCTCACCACGGTGGACGCCCCATGGCCGCTACGCCGCCTCGACGGGCTCGATGGGGATCGTCGCGCCGCTCGCACCGCCGGTGCGGGGCAGCGTCACCGTGAGCACGCCACGCTCGATCGTCGCCGTGGCTGCGCGGGCGTCGACACCGGGCGGCAGCGGGAGCTGTGCATCGATGAACAGGTCACGGTCCTCCCGCACATAGCGGAACGACGCGGGGACGTCCTTCGTCCGGTGGGCCGCGATGCGCAACCGCCCATCCTCGGCGGTGAGCTCGAGCGTCTCGGCGGTCACCCCCGGGAGGTCGATGACGATGCGGTACGCATCATCAGCCTCGAGGATGTCCGCGAAGACGGACGCGGGCAGCTGCCGGAGCGCGGACCGGATGGCATCCATGCAGGGCGGAGGGTGCGGACTCGCAAAAACCCGCTGTTGCATGACGGTGGATGCTTTTGCGACCGCGCGCACTAGGGGCACCCATGCACTCGCACGCAGGGGGAGACCGGCACCATGATGGCTTCCAGCAGGTGGTCGCCGTCGCCGAGGCGCGCGAGCGCCTGCTCGCGGGCGTGAAGCCCATCGAGCGCAACGAGACGGTCCCGCTTGCAGCAGCCGACGGTCGCGTGACCGCCGCAGGGCTCACCGCGACGGTGGACGTCCCGGCGTACGACCGCGCGGCGATGGATGGGTGGGCGGTGCAGGCCGCAGACACCTACGGCGCCAGCCCACGGCGGCCCGAGCTGCTGGAGGTGCTCGCCGCGGAGGCGGCGACCGCACCGTCGACGACGGTCCGTGCAGGGGGGGCGGTCCGCGTGCACACCGGCAGTCAGCTGCCTGCGGGGGCGGATGCGATCGTCATGCTCGAGCAGGCCGAGGCGGTCGATGGTCACCTCGAGGTCAGCAGCACCGTCAGCCCGGGGACGAACGTCGCCCCCACCGGGGAGGACATCCAGGCCGACCAGCAGCTGTACCCCCGCGGGCACCGCCTGCGCCCATCGGACCTGGGGCTGTTGCGCTCGGTCGGACGGGAGGCGGTGTCCGTGGTCGCCCGCCCGCAGGTGGCGGTCATCCCCACCGGGGAGGAGGTCGTCGAGGCGGATCCGGGCCCCGGGGAGGTGATCGAGACGAACGGGCTGACCGTCTCGCGGCTCGTCGAGCGCTGGGGGGCGGCCGCGTCGTACCGTGATGTGGTGACGGATGACCCCGACACGCTCAGCGCGGCCCTTCGTGCGGACCTCGATCACGACCTGATCGTGACGACGGGCGGCTCGTCGGTGGGATCGCGCGATCTGCTCCCGGAGGTGGTCGGGGAGCTGGGGGCGGTGACGGTGCACGGGGTGGCGCTCAAGCCGGGGCATCCCGTCGCACTCGGGATGATCGACGCGACCCCCGTGGTGATGCTGCCGGGGTACCCCGTCGCGGCGATCATCAACGCCATGCAGTTCGTCCGACCCGCGGTCGCGGCGCTGCTGGGGGTCGCCCCACAGGCGCCGCCGACCCGGCGGGGGGAGCTGACACGGAAGATCGTCTCCGAGCCGGGGGTGCGCAGCTTCGTGCGGGTCCGCACGGAGCGCTCCGATGCGGGCCGGTGGGCGGTCGAGCCGGTGATGGTCGGCGGGTCGGGGGTGCTCTCGTCGGTGGCACTCGCCGATGGATGGGTGGTCGTCGACGAGCCCGCAGAGGGGGTCGATGCGGGCGAGGAGGTCACCGTCGAGTTCTGGGAGGGGCTGCCGTGAGCGAGCGACGGGAGTTCCGCGAGCTGATCGACGCCGCGGAGGCACAGCGGCTGATCGATGCGCTGCCGGTCGAGCCCAGCGGCATCACGTCGGTGCCGCTGGAGGCGGCCGCGGGGCGTGTGCTGGCGGCACCACAGACCGCGCCGATCGACGTCCCCGGCTTCGACCGCGCAGCGATACGGCTTAATCCTATCCCAGCGAGGTGGCGATGACGATCGCAGCTGTCGCCAGTCCGAGTGCGTACATCACCACCGACCAGAGCACCAGGTACCGGGCATCCACGAATGTCATGCCGTCCTCGAGCCTACCGACGATCACCGCTGTTCCTCGTCGTCAGCTCCGTCATCGGCTTCGTGGTCCTCGCCGAGCCCGTCACCCCACAGAAGC
>JAVLBV010000089.1:0-3027 GCA_031580685.1 Haloquadratum sp.
GAGCGAGCTGGCGGTCGACCTGGCGTACGGCGCGGTGCTGTTCGACTCGCGGCCGGTCGCCGAGGAGGTCAGCGAGCGACTCAGCGAGCGATACGGCGTCGCGGACGTCGAGGTGCGGACCCTGCACAGCTGGGCGCGGCAGGTGATCGACGACACCGCGGGCGACGTCCCAGAGGTCTACCAGAGCAGCGACCGCGACCTGATGCTCGCGGCACTGCTCGATGGGACGGCGACGGAGGTCACCCCCGCGCTGCGTGGTGCGATCCTGCAGCTGTTCGCCCACTGGTCGCTGGACTCGACGGAGGACCGCCCCCTGCCGGACCCCAAGCTCCGCATGGAGGCGCTGGAGGCCCGGGGCTACGAGACGATCCAGGGGGAGCAGGTGCGCTCGCAGGCGGAGAAGCTCATCGCGGACACGCTCTACCTGAACGGGGTGTCCTACACGTACGAGCCACGCTTCTCCGATGCCTGTGGCGATGCCGGTGAAGCCGAGCAGCACATCTCGGAGATCCAGGAACTGAAGAATCGGCAGGAGACCGAGGTGCAGTCAACAGCGAGAGAGATGCGCGAGATCATGAGCGAGATCGAATCCCACCAGGCGCAGTTGGGGGACCTGGGCCTACCGATGGAGGGGATCACCGACAGGGGAACTGCGGGCACATCACAGTACCGACCGGACTTCTCGATCGACGGGACCGACATCATCCTCGAGCACTTCGGCATCGGCGCCGATGGTGGGGTCGACCCATCCTGGGACACCACCACCCGGATGTACCACGAGCAGATGGTCTGGAAGCGGGGGGTCTGCGAGCGGTGGGGGTGCACCCTCATCGAGACGTACCAGTTCGAGCACACCGCCGGCCGGCTCGACCGCGCCGTGCTGGCGCGTGTCCGTGCGGCGGGGGTGACGACCTCCCCCCGGGAGCCCGATGTGGTCCTCCGCGAGCTGGAGCACCGCATCCGCATCCGCGAGCCGCTGCGTGACCGCCTGGGCAGCTTCATCGACCTCGCCCGCAGCACCAGGCGCCCGCCCGAGGCGATCCGGGCCCACACCCGTGGGGCATCCCGGTTGGTCCGTCTGTTCACGGAGGTGGGCCTCGAGGCACTGGCGATCTACGAGGGGCGCCTCGAGCAGCGCGGAGAGATCGACTTCACCGACATGATCGACTGGGCGGACCGCCTGATCGACGAGGGGCGCGCATCACCCAGGTACGACCACGTCCTGGTCGACGAGTTCCAGGACATCAACCCCGCCGAGTTCGCGCTCATCGAGGGGCTGGTCGACGCCGCAGATGCGCACCTGTTCGTCGTGGGTGATGACTGGCAGAGCATCACCTCCTTCCGCGGTGCGATGATCGGGCAGATCATCGGCTTCGATGACGCGCACGAGGGCGTGGCCACCACCCCCCTCGGCCGCAGCTACCGGCTGCCGGACACCGTCGCCGCTGCGGGCGCCTCCCTGATCGCTCAGAACACCGCACAGCTCGACAAGCGGGTGGACCCGATCCGCGGGGTGGCTGGGCGCATCCGTGTGCATGAGATCGCGGCCGAGGGCCCGCTGTATCGCGACCTGCTCGTCGAGCGGACCACAGCGCTCATCGAGCGGACGCTGGCGGCTGAGGACACCGGCGCGCCCGGGGCCATCATGGTCCTGTGCCGCTACGACAGCGCGGTGTCGACGCTCGATGCCATCCGCGGCAAGCTGCGTGCGATGGGCATCGACTACACGGACATCAGTGAGCTGTCCGATGCGCGGATGCATCCGGTGCTCATCGGCACCGTCCACAGCGCGAAGGGGATGGAGGCGGACCGGGTCATCATCGTCGACGTGGGCGAGGGGAGGATGGGCTTCCCCCCGACGGACCGCCGTCGCGACCTGCTGATGGGGGTCATGCCGGAGCCGGAGCGGTGGGCGGCTGATGACGGCGGCGAGGCGACCGGGCACCCCGCCATCGAGGAGGAGCGGCGGCTGTTCTACGTCGCGCTCACGAGGGCGCGGTCATCGGTGGACATCCTCGCCCCGCGGACGCGCCCCTCGCGGTTCATCGCGGAGATCGAGGAGCACGTCGGTCGCGTCGCCGCGACACACGGGATCGCGGCCATCGATCCGGAGGGGACACCCCTCCCGCTGCTGGTCCGCGTGCGTGACCACGAGGGGTCACCCCATCCCACGATCGACCAGCGGGGCGTCCTGGAGGACGGCGGCGGCACGGTGGCGTTCATCTCCTGGCGGTCCGACCCCATCCGGCCGCTCGCCGAGGGGACGTGGTACCGCATCAGCGGACACCGGACGGACACCTTCCGGGACCGGCCGCAGGTGGTCCTCGATGCGGACACCGAGGTGCTGGAGCTGGATGCCATCCCAGAGCGTGTCGAGCCCGCATCGATCGAACCCTGTGAGCCATCATCGTGGGGCTCCGAGGTCGAGGATCTGCTCAAGCAGATGGGTGCGAAGGGTGACGTGGACCTGTGGGTCTCCGCACCCGAGATCGACCTGATGTGGCGCCTCGCGGTGAAGACGAAGGAGGAGCTCCGCAGCGAGCTCGAGATCTCCGAGGCTGATGCGGAGGTGCTCGGGACCGCCGCCCGGGCGCACACCGGTGTGGTGCCCACCGTCATCGACGAGATCGTCGCAACCACCGGCGCCTCGAAACAGGAGGTGCTCGAGCACCTCATCACCGAGGCCGGTTCTGGGGCCACCGCACCCGACATGCGTGACGCACTCAGGGAGAGATTCGAAGCCACGATGTGACCCCCCGGGATACGCATCGTACAAATCGGGCTGCTGTCCCCCAGATTGCGAACTCCGACAGGATTCGGTCGAGTGTCGGAGTCCTCCAACACGCACCGGTCATCTCCGGGCGACCCCTCCTCGTGGATTTCTCACAGGCGTGGGTTGGAACTATGTCACCAGGGGGGAATCTTATGCCATGTCGGACAGCAGACCACCGACTGCGGGCCCGCAGGGGATGCATGCCACCTGAGGACCGGGAGGCCTCCGGGGGCGTCCCAACCGGTGAGGCCCAT
>JAVLBV010000008.1:0-37627 GCA_031580685.1 Haloquadratum sp.
AGTCCTTCGAGGTGAAGACGTGACGCCCGGCGCGTGAGAGCGCCTGCGCGAAGATTTTCCCGGTGGAGTCGATGCCATCTCCGGCCTCCCCACCGACCGCCCAGTTGAAGTCCGCAGGCATGTCAGCGGAGCTTGCGAACACCGCTGCAAAAGCCTTCTGAAAGATGGGGTCCCGCGCCCGGGGGGTGGCCCCGTAGTTTTGGACATTCGTCTGCCACATCAATGCAATCACGACAAATGTACAGTTCTTCCGGCTTCGGCCGCCCCTGAACTGTGAGGATGTCAAGCCTGGTATGCGCTCCCATGGAAACCCAGCCCCTAAGCGACCACACCCGCTCACACGGGTATGGAGACCACCGTCCACAGCATCACCTCCGTGGGTCCCGACACGGTCGCGGTGGAGCTTGCGACCCCCGCGGGCTTCGACGCCTCCCCTGGCCAGTTCGTCAAGCTGCTGTTCGAGATCGACGGCGAGACCGTCGGTCGGTTCTACACGATCTCCTCGTCGGTGATCACCGAGCGGTTCGAGCTCACCATCGGGTTCGACCCGGAGGCCGGGGGTGCGGTCACCGAGCGCCTGCAGGCGCTCGATGAGGGTGCACCGCTCACCTTCGAGGGGCCGTTCGGCAACAGCACCTACGAGGGTGCCTCAGAGGTGCTGATCCTCGCTGGAGGGCCGGGGGTGGGCCCCGCCGTCGCGATCGCTGAGGTGGCGCTCGCCGGGGGTGCCGAGGTCGGGGTGGTGTACCAGACCGCCGATCCTGCCCACCGCGAGCGCCTCGATGCCCTCGCCGAGGCTGGGGCGGCGGTCTGGATCGATGCTGCTCCACTGTCTGAGGGCATCGCGACGGTCTCGCCGTCGCCGGGCACCGCGCAGGTGTTCGTCTTCGGGTTCGCAGACCTGGTCGCAGAGGCCACCGCGGTGGACATGATCGACCCCAGCACCGCCAAGATCGAGAACTTCGGTTAGGGGCTCGCCCCGAGGCGCCGCAGGGTCACACCGACAGCGACCAGCGTCCACACGGCCCATCCCAACAGCGCCGCGGTCACCGGCCCCGGTGCACTCAGACCGACACCCACCGTCAGCACCAGTGCGCGGTACCCGGCCCCCGGACTCAGGACCACCATCACCGGCAGCGGGACCGCCGTCACGATCGCGGCCGCATCCAGCCCGATCACCACGAGCCCCACCACCACGACCGCCCCGAGGATGGCATCGCGTCGCCGCTGTGCCCAGACGGACAGCAGCATGACGAGCGCGACGATCGGGACCGCGTAGCCGATCGAGAGTCCCACCAGCCACAGCATCGCGCTGGGGTCTGCGACCGCCGGGCTGCTCGCGAGGAAGGCGACCGGCCGGGCCCGCCCGGCCGCGACGATCGCCATCGCCACCGTCAGGCTGCCGCCGATGACCAGCCCCACCACGGTCACCTGCCCGATGAACACCCCCTGCAGGTACGTGCGTGGCCGCAC
The DNA here is from genome assembly GCA_031580685.1 of Haloquadratum sp. GTDB lineage: Archaea > Halobacteriota > Halobacteria > Halobacteriales > Haloferacaceae > Haloquadratum. The sequence continues at coordinate 1,474 of JAVLBV010000008.1, forward strand.
CCCCATCGCGCGATGGACCGCCCACTCCCCGCTGAGGCGGTCGTGCAGCACCGCCCGATAGCCCAGGGCGACCCCCACTGCGGGCACGAGCACCTCCAGCACCACCAGGAGGTCGACCGCCGTCGCCTGGTAGCCCCCCGGTGCGCTCAGTGTGGCGACCCCGAGCACCGCCGCGACCGCACCCCCCATCACGACCCATCCTGTGGGGCTGCCCACCAGCGAGCGGATCTCACGCCGCACGATCGCGAGCTGCGCTGTGCCCCTGCGACTCACGGCCCCACCTCGATGAGCTGGCGGTACAGGCCCTCGAGCGTCCCGGTGCCGGTCTGCTCGCACAGTGTGGCCTTCGCCCCCACGGTCACCGACGCCGCCTCACCCATCACCACCACCCGGTCCACGAGCGGATCGATGGCCCCGAGCCGGTGCGTCACCAGGACCACAGCCCGACCCCCCTCCCGCTCCTCGCTGACGATCGCGACGAGCGCATCGCGCATCTGCGGGTCGAGTCCGCCGGTGGGCTCATCCAACAGCAGCACCGACGGGTCGCCGATCAGCGCCACCCCCACCGCGAACAGGCGCAGCATCCCCCCGGAGAGCCCGTCGACGGGGTCATCCGCCCGCCCCCCGAGGCCCACCCGCTCGAGCAGGGCGGGCACCGACGCGCGTCCCCCGGCGGGAGCGAGCTGGCGGTAGTACTCCAGCGTCTCCGCGACGGTGAAGCCCGCCCGGAAGGCCGGTCGCTGCGGCAGGTACCCCAGGGGCGGATCCACGTGGTGGACCACCCGACCGGCGGTGGGCGTCCGCAGCCCCGCGAGCGTCTGCAGCAGTGTGGTCTTGCCGCTGCCGTTGGGCCCCACGATCACCGTCAGCTCACCCACGGGGACCTCCAGGTCACAGTCCACGCACAGCTGTCGTCCCCCCCGCGTGAGGGTGAGCCCCACCGCGGAGATCGCCGGCACCGTCATACCGACCCCGCCGGGGTGAACGGCTCCGTCGCGGGTGCGGTGTCGACCACCCCGGGCTCGCGCAGCCCACCGATGGCCGTCTCCGCCGCCCGCCTGAGCCGCATCGCCGGCGCCTCCGTGATGACCACCTCCGCGGGCGCGGTGAGCAGCCGGCGGTCCTGCGCTGCGGTGGGGCGGAACGGGCGGTCGTAGCGCCCATCCGCATCCCGGTCGAGTCCGGGCAGCTGGCCCCAGTAGTTCCCCACGCCCGCCCGTGTCCAGATGCGCTGCGGTCCGAGGGTCGCGACCGCCGGCTTGCCGTTGCCGACGATGTCGTTCCGGATGACGGTGTTCGTCGGGAGGATCTCATTCGCCCGCAGCCCCACCGCGTTCGCCTCCACCCGGTTGCGGGTGATCAGGTGTCGGTCCCCCGCGACCTGGATGCCGAACGCCGCCCCCGAGACCGTGTTGTGCGCGATGTACGAGTCACCCCCCGCCGGGACGATGCCGTAGCGGGCATCGGTGATCCGGTTGCCCACCACGAGGTTCCCCTCCGGGCGCGTCATGATCATCACCCCGGCCTCGCCGCCGCGGATGGTGGTGTCGCTGACGACCGCACCCGAGGTGTACATGAGGTGGGTCCCGTAGCGGTGCGCCGCCAGCGTCGATCCCCGGATCACCGTGCCATCGGCCCGATGGGTGTACACCCCATCGCGACCGCCGCGGACGCTCACCGCCTCGATGACCGCCGGTGCACCGATGACGATGACACCCATGAACCCCTCCGCGGCGCTGCTCGCCCCGGTGATCGTGACATCACGGACGACCATCGCCGTCGCGTCCCGCCCGATGATCCCGCTCGCCGGGGTGTCGATCCGCACCCCCTCGATGCGGGTCTGTGGCGCGCCGTCCACGACGATCCCCGCGTCACCGCCACCGTACGCCAGCTGGATGCTCGTATCCCACGCGCCCTCACCGGGGTCGCGTGCCCCCACCGACCCGACCCCCTCGATCTGCAGGTCGCGGATCGTCACCTCGGGCGCCCGCACGATGATCGGCGAGCCAGTCCCATCGCCGCTGATCACCGTCGCGGGCCCCGCCCCCCGGATGGTGAGGGGTCGCTCGACGACCACCGTCCCGACCGTGTGGTGCCCCGCGGGCACGCTGACGGTCGCCCCCGTCGGTGCCGCGGCGACCGCGGCGGCCACCGTCGGCGCATCCTCGCCGACGATGACCGTCTGGGTGCTCTCCGGTGCGGCAGCGGTCAGCGCATCCGCCCAGCTGGTGCGCGCGGTGAGCGCCGCGGTGAACGCCGCCTCGCGGTCCGGGGGGGTCCTCGCGTCGGCCAGCGTGTCGAACCCCACCGTCCGCCCACCGTGCACCTCGGCGAAGTCACGGGCGTCGGCGGCCTCCGAGAAGCCCACCGCGACGGGCCCTGAGGCGATCCGCGCACGGCTGTCGACCACGTAGGTGGCGGTGTCCGCGGGGGTCCACCCGGGTGACCGACCCGCCGGCGTGCGCAGGTACCCCGACGCATCGGCGGACACCCCGACCGAGCTGAAGTCGGTGGTCCGCAGCGTTGCGGGCCGCCCGAACTGCCGGCGGGTGGCGGGTGCCGCCAGCTGTCGCGCCGCCTCTGCTGGGTCCAGATAGCTCACCACGTACGGGTACTGGGTGAACGCGACCATCACCGCGGGCAGCTCGAACGCCTCTGCGTCCGCCCGTCGCAGGTCGACGTCGGTCCCCCCGTAGATGATCGTCTCGGAGATCTCCAGTGCATCGAGGTCGGCTGCCGTGTCGGGCTGCAGCAGGGCCACCGCTGGCGCGCCCACGAGCAGCAGCCCCACGAGTGCGATGAGCCCCAGCGTCGCCCGCGGGCCGATGTGGCCCCTCACCGGCCCAGCAGCCCGATCAGCGCTGGTGTGACCGCCCCGTGCGTCGTGACCGCCCCGCCATGTGCCCGCTGGAACGCCACCGCATCATCGCGCTCGCCGAAGCCGATCAGGTCCCGGCCCATCGCCCCGACCACGCGCGAGTCCGCGACGAGGCTGACCGCCTCGGCCGCCCGGAAGCTCTGGGCGTGCACCTCCCGAGCGATCGTGTGGACCCCGTCATCCACGGTCAGCGCCGGCTCGACGGCGCTGTAGTCGGTGACGAACCACGCCACGGGCTCCTGCTCCTGCTCGAAGACGTACTGGTACGCCTCCCAGGTGCTGTCGAACCATGCGGGTCCCTCCCGTCCGTGCGGGGCCTCCGCCGGGAAGAACACCTGTGCGGTCGGGCCGGGATGGGCATGGATCTGCATCCCACACCGGTCGCATCGGGCCTCTGGTGGGATCGCCACCGGTGTGATATCCGCAGGTGCCTGACACCCCGCGAGGCCGATGGCCGCACCGGCCACAGCGAGCGCGTGTCGCCGGGTGAGCCTGTGGCCGTCCTCCATACCTGTGCTTGACCAGCACGGACAAAAAGCCCGCACCGTCGGCACGAAGGTGCATATTTATGATGAGGGTTCCATGACATCAACTGACATGTCAGACGATGGCGACCTGGAGGCACGACTTGCCGCCGAGGAGGCGTTCGCGCCCTCGGCGTCCTTCATCGAACAGGCCAACATCACCGATCCCGACATCTACACCGAGTTCGACGAGAACTGGCCGGAGTGCTGGCGCCGTGCTGCGGATCTCCTCGAGTGGATGAGCCCCTACGAGGAGGTGCTCGACACCGCCGATGCACCGCACTATCGCTGGTTCGCTGATGGCACGCTCAACGCTGCGGCCAACTGCCTCGACCGGCACATCGACGCCGGCGGTGGCGACCGGGCCGCCATCCGGTGGGAGGGGGAGGAGGGGAGCACACGGACGTTCAGCTACACGGAGCTGCTGGCGGAGGTGAACGCCGCGGCGGCGATGCTGCGTGACCTGGATGTCCAGGAGGACGATGTGGTCACGCTCTACATGCCGATGATCCCCGAGCTGCCCATCGCCATGCTCGCCTGTGCCCGCATCGGTGCCCCGCACTCGGTGGTGTTCGCGGGCTTCTCGGCCGATGCGCTGGCGACCCGGATGGCCGCGGCCGACTCGTCGTACCTCATCACCTGCGATGGCTACTACCGCCGCGGGGACCCCCTCGACCACCTCTCGAAGGCGCTCGATGGCGTCGGTGCGCTCGAGACCCCACCGACGACCATCGTCGTCGACCGCCTGGGTGCTGCGGGCGCCGACCAGTCCCTCGATGCGGATGCGGGTCAGCACTGGTGGGCCGACCGCATCGATCCCCATCGCGGGGAGACGGTCGACCCGGTCGAGCGTGGTGCGGAGGACATGCTGTTTCTCATGTACACCTCGGGGACGACCGGGGAGCCGAAGGGGGTCAAGCACACCACCGGCGGGTATCTCTCGTATGCGGCGTGGACCTCACACGCGGTGCTGGATCTCAAGCCGGAGGACACCTACTGGTGCGCGGCGGACATCGGGTGGATCACCGGACACTCCTACATCGTCTACGGTCCCCTGGCTCTCGGTGTCACCACGGTGATGTACGAGGGTGCCCCGGACCACCCGGACCGTGACCGCCTCTGGCAGATGGTCGAGTCATACGGCGTCGACGTGTTCTACACCGCCCCCACCGCGATCCGGGCGTTCATGAAGTGGGGGTCCGAGCACGTCGCACCGTATGACCTCTCGAGCCTCCGGCTGCTCGGGACCGTGGGTGAGCCGATCAACCCCCGCGCGTGGCGCTGGTACCACGAGCACATCGGTGGCGGCCGCTGTCCGGTCGTCGACACGTGGTGGCAGACGGAGACGGGGGGGATGATGATCTCCACGCTCCCCGGCATCTCCGAGATGCGTCCGGGGGCGGCGGGGCCGCCGCTGCCGGGGATCGATGCGGTGGTGGTCGACGCCGCGGGCGACCCGATCGAGCCGGGTGGAGCGGGCTATCTCACCGTCCAGCGCCCCTGGCCGGGGATGCTGCGCACGCTGTATCGCAACCCCGAGCGCTTCCACACCGCCTACTGGGAGACGTACTCCGACCCCGACGCAGACGAGTGGGTCTACTTCCCGGAGGACGGTGCGAAGCTGGATGACGACGGGTACATCACCATCCTCGGGCGGGTCGACGACGTCATCAACGTCTCAGGACACCGCCTGGGCACCATGGAGATCGAATCGGCGATCGTGGGCGTCGAGGGCGTCGCCGAGGCGGCGGTCGTCGGCGGCGAGGACCCCCTCAAGGGGGAGGCCGTCGTCGCGTACGTGATCACCGAGGATGCCGCGGACGCACAGGAGGTCATGCACGACCGGATCACCACCGGCGTCGAGGATGCGATCGGGCCGTTCGCCCGGCCGCGGGACATCATCTTCACCCCTGAGCTGCCCAAGACACGCTCGGGCAAGATCATGCGTCGGCTGCTCGAGCAGATCGCGAACGCCGAGGAGATCGGCGACACCACCACACTTCGGAACCCGGAGGTCGTCACCGAGCTCGCAGAGCGGGCCGAGCAGTAGGCCGTCACGCTGGGCTTATTACCCACTCACCGCAGCGGTCTGTGTGTACACGGTCACCGATCGCGTCTCGAACCCGTTCGGGTTCCAGCCCGACTGCGCACGGTTCGTCCCCGGGTACGGTGACGTCAACGCTGCGTTCCACGTGATCGGTCACCACCCCGGTGTCCACGGTGGGGCCGAGACGCAGATCCCCTTCAGCAACGGCGCCGGGGGCCGGCTGCTGCGCGCACTCGCGCGGGCGGACCTCCTCGCATCACCCCAGGTGCCCCCGACGGTGAATGCGACGTACCTGTCGTATCTGCACCTGTGTGTCCCCGAGGGTGGGGCCCCGGACCGCCGGTCCCATCTGGCATGTGAGCCCTTCCTGGATGCGGAGGTGCGCGCGGTCGCTGCGCACGTGCTGCTGCCGGTCGGCCGGGCGGCCACCGCCCACGTGCTCCGCACCTACTCGGCCCAGGGGAGGCGCCTTGCAGCTGGCATGGATCGCCTGCATGCGCAGGAGATCGTGGGCAGTGGGTTCCTCATCATGCCCATCGCTGAGCCCGCACACTGGTCACCCGCTGAGGCGCATGCGCTCACCGATGCGCTGGTGCGGTTGCAGGAGACCGACTACCGGCGTGAGGCGGATCTCGGTCGGTTCCTCGCCGAGGGCGGCTCCTACTTCGTCCGGTGAGACGCCATTTGACGTTCGTCCACTCACAGCGATAGTGCTGACCGAACGTCCAGACTTGTCATGTATCTGTGTACTATCGTGCTGCACCAGAGCATTCAAGTGCACAAAGACAAATTTGAGGATGACGCCACGTGGGGTTTCCCCATGGACGTCACGCGGATGCCACGGTGCGCCCGTGGTGGCTTGGTCGGTCCTGGTCGATGCCGTGTCGGCCCGACACGCATCGCATGCGGGGACCTGCCCCGCCTTCTCCTCCGACTGCCGGCCGCATCGACATATTGATTCACCCGCGAACCTGGACTGTGGCATGGAGCTGACCGTCCTCGAGAAGACCGATGAGCTGCTGCGGATCGAACTCGCCGGCGAGGATCACACGTTCATGAATGTGCTGAAGGGGGCGTTGCTGGAGACCGAGGGGGTCGGTGCGGCGACCTACGACATGAACCCCGAGCAGTCCGGGGGCCAGGTGGACCCCATCCTGACGCTGAAGACCGATGGGGCGGTCGACCCGCTCGAGGCGCTGGCGGCGGCCGCTGACAGTGTGGAGTCGATGAGCGAGGCGTTCGCCGCGGCGTTCGCCGCGGCGCAGTGAGTCAGGGCGGACGGATCGGCAGGCCCGCATCCGCGAGGAAGCGCTTGGTCTCGGGGATGCTGTAGCGACCGAAGTGGAAGATCGATGCGGCGAGCGCCGCGTCGGCGTCCGCCGCCGTGAACACCTCCAGCATGTCCTCGGGGCCACCACATCCGGACGATGCGATCACCGGCGTGGACGTGAGCTCTGTCACCGCAGCGGTCAGTGGGATGTCATAGCCCTCCTGGGTCCCATCCCGGTCGATCGAGTTGATGAACAGCTCGCCTGCGCCTCGTCGCTCCGCCTCCTGGACCCAGCTCAGGACGTCGATCCCCGTCCCCTCCCTGCCCCCGCGCTTGGTCGCCTCGAACCAGCCCGACTCGCCGTTCATCTGCACGTAGTGCTCACCCCCCTCATCGAGCCGGCGCCGGGCATCGACGGAGATGACGATGCACTGACTCCCGAAGGCGGCCGCCCCCTGCTCGATGAGCGCCGGCTGCTCGATGGCGCCGGTGGTGATCGAGACCTTGTCCGCCCCCGCACGCAGCGTCTGCTTGATGTCCTCGGTGGTGCGGATCCCCCCGCCGACGGTCAGCGGGATGAACACCTCATCGGCCACGGCTGCGACCGCCTCCAGCATCGTCGCACGCCCCTCGGCGGATGCGGTGATGTCGAGGAACACGAACTCGTCCGCACCGGCTGCATTGTACAGCTTGGCCATCTCGACGGGGTCTCCGGTGTACGCGAGGTCCTCGAAGTGGACGCCGGTGTACACCGCCGGGTTCCCGTCTGCATCCAGGTCGACGTCGATGCAGGGGATGACCCGCTTGGTGAGCATTGTCTATCATACGCAGATGCAGGGCTCGCATAGTGGTTTCGTCATCGTCGGTGCTATGTGCACGGCCACCGCAGCGCCGGTATGGCACAGACCCTCGCCGGCCGTGAGACCGCTCCGATGCAGGCGGCCGACCGCCACCAGATCATCGTCGGCTTCCTCGTGACGGCCATCGGCACCGTCGCGATCGCCGCCGTGGCGCTGCTGCTGTAGGGCTACACGAAGCGGTCGGCCAACCGACGCGCGACAGCGGCCCGCTCGGCCTCGTCGATGTCGACCTCCTCTGCCCCTGCGGTCACCGTGACCACCGGGTCAGCGGTGCTCTCGCCGACCACATCCATCCGCAGACGACCGGCGAGCTCCTCGCGCAGCGCCGGCGCATCCGTCGTCTCCACGAGCACCCGCGCGGGGGCCTCGGTGAACAGTGCCGCCTGGTCGGGCAGCTCCACGCGCGCGCCCAGGTCCGGCCCGAGCAGCTCGAGCAGCGCGAGCATGAGTCCACCGTCGCTGATGTCATGGATCGCGGTGATGTGCGCGCTACGGGCGACGTCCGCGATCGTCTGCAGCCGCCGTCTGGGGGCGCTTGGGACCGCGGGGAAGCTGCCGCCACCACCGGAGACCGCCGCGTGCAGCGATCCTCCCAACCCCCCCTCGAGCCCGCCCACCACCGCGAGTGTCGCACCTCCCTCCGCCTGCATCCCCGGGGGCTCCGCCATCGCGTCGGTGCCGAGCAGCAGCATCGTGGGCGTCGCCGGGATCGGCCCCTCCTCGGACTGGTTGTACAGCGACACGTTGCCACCGACGACCGGCACCTCCAGGTCGCGGCACATGGCGGCGACCCCGGCGGTCATCTCGGCGGTCGCCGCGTACACCGCCGGGTCGGTGGGGTTGCCCGCGTTGAGACAGTCCACGGCCGCGAGGGGCCGCGCCCCCACCACCGCCAGGTTCGTCGCGACCTCCAGCGTGCTCGCCATCGCCCCGTGTCGCGGCGCCGCGTCGGTCCATCGCGGGTTCGCGCCGCTGGCGAGCGCCACCTGTGTGCGGAGCTCGGGCACCCCGATGACCGCCGCATCCGCCCCCGGCGCCACCCGCGTGCGCAGCCCCACCTCATGATCGTACTGCCGGTAGACCCACGCCCGGCTGCCCACCCGTGCATCCGCCAGCAGTCGCCTCACCGCCACCCGGAGCGGTGCCTGCTCGACGGGCTCGCTCGTCCGCACCACCGGGGTCTGCGGGTGCTGCTCCGCCGGCGCACCGTCTGCCAGCAGTGCGGCGGGCACATCGACCACGGTCTGGCCCGCGAAGGTGCATCGGTAGTGCCCATCGGTGACCGTGCCGATCGCCGCCGCGGCCAGCTCGAAGCGCTCGGCCAGTGCCAGCACCTCCGGGACGTCCGCTGGGGCGACCGCATAGCACATGCGCTCCTGTGACTCTGCGAGGAGGATCTCCTCCGGCTGCATCCCCGGCTCGCGCTGGGGGACCGCCTCGAGGTCGATCACCGCACCCGTGTCCGCCTTCGCGACCATCTCCGCGGTCGCCCCACCCAGGCCCGCAGCGCCCAGGTCGCGCGCTGCGTGGACGACGCCGGTCTCCATGAGCGCCGTGTTGCACTCGATCAGCAGCTTCTCCGTGTAGGGGTCGCCCACCTGCACGGCAGGGCGGTCCTCGACCGCCGCATCCGCATCGAGGTCCGCGCTCGCGAAGGCCGCCCCACCCAGCCCATCCCGACCGGTCGCACTGCCGACGAGCACGAGCGTATCGCCCTCGGCCTCGGCGGCCGCCGTCACCATCGCATCCCGGTGCACGAGGCCCAGACACCCCACGTTGACCAGCGGGTTCCCCGTGTACCCCGGGTGCAGCTCCACGCTGCCCCCGACGGTGGGGACCCCGATCGCGTTCCCGTATCCGGCGATCCCGCTGACGATGCCCTCGAGCAGGTAGCGGTTCTGGGGGTCATCCAGCGGCCCGACGAACAGGTCATCCACGAGCGCGATGGGGAACGCCCCCATCGAGAGGGTGTCACGCACGATCCCCCCGACACCGGTCGCCGCCCCGTCGACCGGGTCGACGAACGACGGGTGGTTGTGGCTCTCGATCCCCAGCGTGAGGTACCAGTGCCCTCCTGCGGGGTCGACCACCGCCGCATCGTCACCGGGGCCGATGATGACCTGTGGCCCCTCGGTGTCGAATCCGCGCAGCAGCCGGCGGGAGGAGCGATACGCACAGTGCTCGCTCCAGAGGTTCTCGAAGAGCAGGCGTTCTGTCCCCGTCGGCGCCCGTCCCAGCTGCTCGGTGATCAGCTCGACATCCGAGGCGGACAGCGGCATGTACGTGCCGGCTCATCCCTGGGGGCATTAGCCGTTCGGGTCCCCTGGGGATGTCGGGTCATTTTTACCGCCACCACTGCTCTGGGGGGCCGTGTCGGTCGCCGAACTGCACGTCCACTCGGAGTACTCCTACGACGGTCGCGATCCGGTCGAGCTGATCGTCGCGCAGGCCGCAGCGGTGGGCATCGATGCGCTGGCGATCACCGATCATGATGACTTCCGGGCGGCCGCGGAGCTGCAGCGACTGGCCCCCCCGGCAGGCATCGTCCCGATCGCGGGCATGGAGGTGACCTCCGCGGCGGGGCACGTGCTCGCCCTCGGCATCGATGCCCCCATCGCGGCGGGGCTGTCGTTCGAGGCGACGCTGGAGGCGATCGCGGCCGCGGGGGGCATCTCGGTGATCCCGCATCCCTTCCAGCGCTCGCGCCACGGTGTCGCCGCGCGGGTCGAGCCCGCATCGATGGCCGCGGCGGATGCGGTGGAGGTGTACAACTCCCGGCTGTTGACCGGCCGGTCGAACCGGCGGGCCGCCCGCTTCGCCCGCCGCGCGGGTCTCGCCCAGACCGCCGGGAGCGATGCGCACATCGCGGAGATGGTGGGCCAGGCGGTGACGGTCGTGGACGCACCCGCGGGGGATGCTGCCGGCATCCTCAGCGCGATCGCCGCCGGCGCCACCCGCGTGGAGGGGTCTCGCACCCCCTGGCGGATCTCGCTGCGACAGTTCGGTGGTGGTGTGCGCCGGCGGATCGGCCATGTGCTCTCGGAGTGGTGAGCTGACCAGTCCCCTCTTGTCTGCACGGATGCAAGCGTCCCCATGTACACCGGTCAGACGGTGGAGCCCTGCTGTCTGTGCGATGATGCACGGACGGTCCAGCAGGTGGAGCTGCCCCCCCGCTGTGTCCAGCTCATGCGGCATGCGGGCTCCGTCGCGTGGCAGGACATCGTGGGCACGCTCTCGCTGTACTTCTGTGAGAGCGACTGGGCGCTCGTCAGCGATCTGGTCCTCGAGCTCGGGCAGAACCCGATCGGTCGCTGCAGCGTCGCCCGTGCATCGATGACGATCCGCGAGGACTTCGAGACCTATCTGTCGACCACCCGGGAGGTGCCCGACCAGCTGCCCCTGGAGGCGGAGATGCGTGCCAGCGCGGAGGCGGCGATCGCCGACCCCGCGGCTCCAGCCGACACGCGTGCGCAGGTCCAGGCGCGGATGGTGCTGTGGTCGCTCGAGGAGCTGTCGGGTGTGACGCCGCAGCGTCCGGTGGCCGACCCGGGTGACAACGCATAAGCGAGGGGCTCCTGAAGCGCGGATATGGGACTGTTCGGGACCGCCGGTGTGCGCGGTCCGGTCCGCTCGCGGCTGACCCCCGACCTGGCGGTGCGCGTCGGTCACGCGGTCGCCGCGGAGCTGGCCTCCCCGGAGCTGGAGGTCGCGGTGGGCAGGGATGGCCGCACCTCCGGGGCTGCACTGCTTCGGGCGGTCACGGCGGGGCTGCTCGCGGGTGGGGCGAGCGTCCGCGAGCTGGGGGTCGTGACCACGCCGCTGCTGGCGTACAGCGCACGGGACGGGGTCGGGGTGATGGTGACCGCCTCGCACAACCCCCCGGGGGACAACGGCCTCAAGCTGTTCATCGCGGGGCAGGAGGCATCGGGGTCGGCGGAGGCCGCCGTCGCCGCGGCGGTGGCGGAGGCGCCGGCGCCGGTGCGCTGGGACCGGTGGGGGAGCAGCTCTGCGGCCCCCGTGCGGCGGGCGTACCTCCGGGCGATCGACCGGTACACCGCCCGCGTCGGTGCGGACGCGAGGGGGCTGTCGGTGTGCCTCGATGCGGGCACCGGCACCGGTGCGATGACGTCGGCGCCTGCGCTGCGGGCGACGGGGGCGGAGGTGGTGGTGCTGAACGGCCAGGTGGACGGTCACTTCCCTGCACGCGCATCGAAGCCCACCGCAGCGACGCTGCAGACGCTGGCTGCGGTGCTCCGTGCGGGCTCGTTCGACCTGGGGATCGCCCACGATGGCGATGCCGATCGGGTGGTGTTCCTCGGCCCCGACGGCGAGGTGATCCATGAGGACACCGTGCTGGCTGTGGTGGCGTCTGCGCTGCTCTCGACCACCGAGATCCCCGATCCGGTGGTGGTCACGACCCCCAACGCATCGAGCCGCATCGACACCGCGGTCGATGCGGCGGGGGGCCGCACCGTCCGCGTCGCCCTCGGCGACCTCCAGGGGGGGCTCGCCACCCACGGCGACGCGGTGGTCTTCGCCGCCGAGCCGTGGAAGCACATCCATCCCGGACTGGGTGGATGGATCGACGGGACGGCCTCCGCGGTGCTGTTCACCCGCCTGATCGCTGAGGCGGGGCTGGATGCACTCCTCGCGCCGATCGATGAGCTGCCGTACCGCAAGCTGAGCATCGACTGCCCGGATGCGCGCAAGCGGCCGGTGATGGCGGCGCTCGCCGCCGAGCTCCCGGAGCTGTTCCCCGCGGCGGCGATCACCACAGAGCACGGGCTCCGCGTGGAGTTCCCCGATGATGGGTGGGCACTGGTGCGCCCGTCGGGGACCGAGCCCAAGCTCCGCATCTACGCGGAGTCGGCGACGGTCGATGCGGTCGTCGAGCCGCTCACCGAGACCCTCGAGCGGCTGATCTAGCCGGAACCGAGCCCTTTTGCTCCACGCTGCCGGAGTCGGGGCAATGAGTGGGACCACAGCGACAGATGTCGTGGTCGTCGGTGCGGGGACGGCCGGGTGCTACGCGGCGGCGACCGTCGCGGCGGCGGGTGCGTCGGTGGTGGTCCTCGAGCGCAAGTCGGCCGAGGATGCGGGTCACATCGCCTGTGGTGATGCGCTGAAGGGGGCGGACAAGTTCCCGGATGCGATCCCGAAGCCGCAGATCGCCGACGCGTTCACGAACACGGATGTGGACCACGGCCGCTTCGAGATCCCCAAGGAGGACACCGTGCTGGAGATCCCCGTCCCCGGTGAGCTCGCGGTGATCGACCGTGATGCGTTCGGTCGCCTGCTGATCGAGGGTGCAGAGCGGGCGGGTGCGCGGTTCGCGTACGACACGGTGGTCCAGTCGGTGATCCAGGATGGATCGGGACGGACCACCGGGGTGCAGGCCACCCGGGAGGGAGCGCCCCACACGTTCAGTGCGGAGGTGGTCATCGACGCCGCCGGTGCGATGTCGATCCTCCAGGACACCGCTGACTTCGGTGACAGCCAGTTCGACACCAACGTGACCTTCCGCCACTTCTGCAGCGCCTACCGGGAGATCATCGAGGTGCCCGATCCGGTGGAGTGGTCCGATGCGCTGGTGTTCAAGCCGACCGAGCGGGCGGCGGGATACCTGTGGTACTTCCCCCGGACGGAGACGACGATCAACGCCGGGTTGGGCTTCCAGATGACCGAGGAGCCCATGACGCTCGTCGATGATCTCCGACGGGATCTGCAGACGCGGGGGGAGTTCGCCGGTGGGCAGGTCATCGACAAGCTGGGGGCGGCGCTGCCGACGCGCCGCCCGTACGACTCGGCGGTCGCCGCGGGCTACATCGCAGCGGGCGACGCCGCAGGCCATGTGAACCCCACGACCGGTGGCGGGATCGCCGGTGCGGCCTATGCGGGGCAGTACGCGGGTGAGCAGGCGGTCGAAGCCCTCGACGCGGGGGATGTGAGCGAGGGGATGCTGTGGCCGTACAATCAGCGGGTGATGGACCACTTCGGGGCACGCTATGCGGGGCTCGATGTGTACAACATCCTCGCGACCGCGGTGGATGTGGATGACCTCATGGGGCTGCTGGCGTCGCTGCCGGGCGAGAAGCTCGCGGAGGCGCTGTACTCCGGGACGACCTCGTTCGGCCCCCGACTGCTGGTGAAGACCGCGGTCGACTCCTTCGGCTACTGGCGCCAGATCCTGGGCTTCTACCGCACGAAGCGCATCGCAGATGAGCTGCTCGGACAGTACGACCGGTACCCGGCGGCGCCAGGTGACCTCGGCGCCTGGCAGTCGGACCGCGATCGCCTGATGGACCGGCTGTACGCGCTGACGGGCGCGACCCCCAAGTACTGACTATCGGCGGTGGCCCGCCGGCTGGTGCTGGTCGATCTCGATCTCCACGTGGATGCCGTCGGGGAAGCTGCGGTTGGTGAGCTCACCGACGATCCGCTCGTTCCCGTAGATCTCCAGGCGCCGCTCGTACACCGGCTGCTCCCATGCACCGTACGGCTCGCTCGCATCGACCCGGTCATACAGCGACACCCGGACCGATGCCGATGGTGACGCGTGTGGGCCCTTGCACTCTCCGCCCTTCCGCTCGACCGTCTCCTTGAGCCCCGTGACCACCTCATCCAGCGCCTCCCGCTGGCCCGACTCCAACCGGAGCTTCGTCACGTAGGTCATACCGGGACGATGTCGCCAGCCCCCTATGAAGGCGGCGGAGTCTCCGACAGTCTCATTAGAACTGCTCAGCTACCTCGTTACAATGACGGTGGAAGCGGTCAGCGCCGGTGCGATCCTCTTCCGCGACACACGTGGTGAACGGGAGTATCTGCTCCTGAAGAGCCGGCCGGGGGACTGGGAGTTCCCCAAAGGTGGTGTCGAGGGAGGCGAGGAGCTCCAGCAGACGGCGATCCGGGAGGTCCAGGAGGAGGCGGGCATCGAGCAGTTCCGCCTCGTCGATGGGTTCCGCGAGGAGTACGACTACATCTTCGAGGCGAGCGGGAACACGATCCACAAGACGGTGCATCTGTTCATCGCACACTCGTTCGAGGCGAGCGCAGAGCTGTCCAACGAGCACCGCGACCTGCAGTGGCGTGACTACGAGCAGGCGGTGAACACGATCACCCAGGATGGCCCCCGGGACATCTTCAAGCGGGCGCATGCGTATCTGGATGAGGTGGCCGATGAGGCCGGCCCCGATGGGCAACGCAGCTACGTCGCCTGAGTGACGACCGCTCTGCGCGGTCAGCTCCCGACACACGAGTTCGGCTTCGAGCTGCTGGTGTGCCGGTGGGCCGAGCTGAGCTGGCCCCCACATCGCGCTGCGGGGGGGCCGGTCATCGTGGGGCGGCAGCTGGGAGAGCAGGCGCGTCGGTGGGACACGATCGTCCTCGAGTGCGATCCGGCGGGGCTGCGTGCACGCGCGCAGTTCGGCGATGCAGCGCTCGATCGCGACCTCCTCTTCCTGGTCCGCAACGCCCCCACGGAGTTCACCTGGTACCGTGACTGTCTGCCCGACCCTGGCTTCCCCCGTCGGCGGCTGCTGCCGGCGATCCACCGGGCTGCGGCCCGCGGTGTGCTCGAGGTCGAGCGGCGGGGTCGCCGGGTGTTCATGCGGCAGGTCGCCGCGTACCCACCGTGGGTCCGGCGGCTCATCGCCATCGAGAACAAGCCGGACCTCGATGCGTCCGCAGCCCGTCGGCTGGGGGGACAGCTCGCCCACGACGTCGAGCGGTCGCTGGCGGATGAGGTGTGGGTGGCGACGGCGCTCGCTGCCGATGCCGGCGTCCCCGCCGCACTGATCGAGCCGATGCCCGAGGGGGTGGGGATCATCGGGATCGACGCGCATCCGTCCACCGGGGTCACCGGGTCCGTGCTGTGGCGTCCCCGGCGCCTCCGCCCTGCGTCCGATGATGCGCCCATCCGCTACCGCATCGCCGAGGCCGTCTACGGCCAGGGGTGGCGCTCCTACGCCAGCTCCCTCCGGACGGACTGCCGGCATCTGGAGCCCCGGCTGGTGGGACAGGCGATCCTCCCCTGGTGTGCGGCGAAGCAGACGGTCCCGACCCCCCGGGGCTGTCGGCATGCATGCCCCAAGCGCGAGCCGGAGCCACCGCAGTGGCGGATGCAGGGATGGCCGCTCGATGGGGGTCCCGGCAAGAGCCTCCAGCGGATCCTCGAGGCCCGACGGCGCCGGACCCGTCAGTCCTGACGGATCTCGACTCGCACCGCTTCGGCGGCCAGCGCCCGGCGGAAGTTCGGGACGGTCCGGTAGACCACCTCGACGACCTCCTTGCGTCGGAGCGACTGCAGCGCCTCCTCCACAGCCTCTGGTGACGGGACGGACACCCCGCGCTCCTCGACGGCATTCATCACCCCCACGACGCTCTGTGGTTCCCCCTCGGGGTCTGCGAGCACATCGAAGCAGGCGGCCTCGAGTGCGCTGATGCGGACGATCAGCTCCCCCTCGCCATCGCCCGCTTCGACCCCCGGGGCGACCCCCACCAGGGCGGCAGCCTCCTCGGTCGCACGGATCAGACTGTTGTCGTCGCGGTAGTAGTACTCCCCCAGCTCCGTCTCGAGGTACTGGTGCACCTCGCTGCCCGATGCGAGCTCCCATCGGTCCTGCAGCACCCCGTTCTTGGTGGGCTGCAGCTCGACGATGTCAGCCAGTCTGCCTCGTGCCTCCTCCGAGAGGGTCATTGTGCGGTGCTACACCGCGGTGGGTCTTGATGCGTTCGACGTGCTCCCGCCATAGTCGCCCTTAAGTCGGTGACCCTCCGTGTGTGCGGATATGCGCTTCTGTCCGGACTGTGGGTCCCTCATGCGGGTCGAAGACGAGGTGTGGGTCTGCAGTGCATGTGGCGGAGAGGTCGACCGGGACCGGTCGGCCGAGGCGGCGATGACGACGACGACCGCGCGGGAGGATGCCGGCGTGGTCGACGTCTCGGAGATCGACCCCGGGGAGATCGGACCGACGACCGAGACGATCTGCCCCGCCTGTGGTCACGATCGGGCACAGTACCAGATGAAGCAGATCCGCTCCGCGGACGAGTCGGAGACCCGCTTTTTCACGTGTGTCGGGTGCGGCCACAAGTGGCGCGAGGACGATCACTGACACCACCGGGATGGACCCGCCCCCCCTCGCACTCTCGGACGATTGGGCCGCGATCGACCCCCCAGAGCACGACCGGATCAGCGTCCCCGGTGGGACCGTCGAGATCCAGATGCAGCTCCATCGCGACCTGCGCGTCTGCTCGAGCACCCCCGAGCGTCCCCCGTGGCGCTTCATCGTGGGTGCGACCATCAGCCCCCCTGCCGGGCTGTCTGCGCCCCGCGGGCTGACACCGGTGGTCCGCCGCGCTGCGGTCGCCCGCTTCCGTGGGATGCTCGCCGACCGCGGCTTCACGTCGCTTCATCCGGAGGGGACGACGTCCATCGCCACGCCCGATGGCGCCACCCCCCTCCGGCGCCTGCGCGCGCGGGTCCGCATCGCGGGCACAGAGCATCCCGCCGTGGCGATGATCGCCGTCTTCGCGGCCAGTGACGGATGGGTCACCGCCGCGGGGGCATCCGTGCTCGATCACCCCGAGGACCCGGTCGACCCCGCAGCGGTGCCCGCGGTGTTGACCCGCGGGATCGCGAGCGTCAGTCGGTAGCTGGCAGGGCACGGGCCACCGTCAGGTAGCCGCTGTGTCCCACACCGCTGGGGGTCGGCCGGCTGCCACGGGGGTCGATCTGCAGCTCCCGCTGGATGGTCTCGATGGCCTCGACCCCCGCGAGCCCCGCCTCGCGGGCGGCGGTCACGACCGCGCGCGTCTGCTCGACGAACGGCGAGTACACCACGAGGTACCCACCGGGACGGAGGAGGTCGGGGACCGCCGGTACGACCGCATCGGCATCACCCGTATCGAGCGTCACCACGTCGAAGGGCTCGGCCGCACGCAGCTCCCCGAGCGCGTCCAGGATGTCCGCCTCCCGCACCTCCACCCGGTCGCCCACCCCTGCGGTGCGCATGTTCGCCCGTGCGACCTCGGCGAACGACGGCTCCCGCTCATACGTGGTCACCATCGCACCGACGCCTGCGAGGTACACCGAGAGGATCCCCGAGCCGGTCCCCGCATCCAGCACCCGGTCGCCGACACCTGCGCCGGTGAGTCCGATCACCAACCCGATATCCCGCGGCAGCATCGGGGCGCCGGTCCGCTCCAGCTCATCGAAGAGGTCGGGCCCACGCAGGCGCAGCACCCGGAACCGCGTCCCCAGATGGGTCTCGACGACATCGCCGGGCTCGGCCGTCTCCGGCAGGCGCAGCACCCCGAGGTCGGTCTGCAGCTCCGCCCCCGGCTCACAGAGATACCGCCGCCCCTCGGCGACGAGCAGCAGCGTCACTCGAACGAGGCGATGGCCGCCGCGAGGTCGCCATCGGCCGCCTCCAGGGCCGCCGCTGCGACCTCTTCATCCACCCCTGCCCGCGTGGCCACCAGGGCGATGTCATCCGCCGGCAGTGCCGCGTCGACCACCTCGGCCGCCTCGGTGGTCGGCTCGCCGATCACCTGGTAGGTCTGCTGGCCCTGCGCATCCATCCGGGTGACCTGCGCATCATCGAACCGGAGGGTCTCCTCGGGCGTCTCGATCACGACCGAGGTCGCATCCAGCTCGGTCATCTCGATCCCCATCTGCTTCATCATCTTCTGCATCTTTCGTGGGTCGAGCCCAGCGCCTCCGAACATGACCGGAGTTGGGGGGTCGGGTCAAAAAGCATGGCGACAGGATCCCATACAGCTTCTTGACGGGTCAGCCTCAACCTGTGGGCATGAGTGGCCAAACGAACGAGACACAGGAGGATGATGCACTCGCACGCTGGCATACCGAGACGCTGGGGCCGGTGATCGGCCGGGTGGGTGAGCGCCGCGAGCAGTTCACCACGGACGTGGAGGGGTTCGATGTCAAGCCGCTGTACACCGCCGCAGACACGGTGGGTGAGGCGGTGTCCAACCTCCCCGGTGAGCCACCGTTCACGCGCGGCATCTACCCCTCGATGTACCGCAGCAGGCTCTGGACGATGCGTCAGTACGCGGGGATGGGCACGGCTGCTGAGACCAATGAACGGTTCCGGTATCTGATCGACAGCGGGTCGACGGGCCTCTCGCTCGCGTTCGATCTGCCGACCCAGCGGGGGTATGACTCAGACGCGGCGATCGCTGCCGGTGAGGTCGGACGCTCCGGGGTCGCCATCGACACGATCGATGACATGGCGCGCGTCTTCGACGGCATCGACCTGGGTGCGGTCTCGACGTCGATGACGATCAACGCGCCGGCTGGGGTGCTCCTGGCGATGTACGTCGCCCTCGGCGATGCGCAGGGGGTCGACCGCTCGGAGCTGCGGGGGACCATCCAGAACGACATCCTCAAGGAGTACATCGCGCGCAACCTCTACATCTACCCGCCCGCGGACTCCCTCCGACTGATCGCAGACACGATCGGCTTCTGTGCCGCGGAGGTGCCACGGTTCAATCCGATCTCCATCTCGGGCTACCACATCCGCGAGGCCGGCTCCACCGCGGTCCAGGAGGTGGGGTTCACCTTCGCGAACGCGATCACGTACCTGGATGCGGCGGAGGCTGCGGGCCTGGACATCGCGCGCATCGCCCCACGCATCTCGTTCTTTTTCAGCGCCGACTCGAACCTCCTCGAGGAGGTCGCGAAGTTCCGCGCCGCCCGGCAGCTGTGGGCGTCGTTGGTCGCTGACCGCTACGGGGTGACCGATCCGGCGGCACGTCGTCTGCGCTTCCACACCCAGACGGCGGGCTCGACGCTGACCGCCCAGCAGGTGGACAACAACATCGTCCGCGTGGCGTATCAGGCGCTGGCAGCGGTGCTCGGCGGCACGCAGAGCCTCCACACCAACGGGAAGGATGAGGCGCTCGCGCTCCCGACCGAACAGGCGGTCCACACCGCCCTGCGTACCCAGCAGATCCTCGCCGAGGAGACCGGGGTGGCCGACACCGTCGATCCGCTCGGTGGCAGCTACTACATCGAGTCGCTGACGACCCAGATCGATGAGGCGGCCCGTGAGCTGCTCGCGCAGATCGAGACCCGTGGTGGGATGCTGGCATCCATCGAGGCCGGGTGGGTCCAGCGCCAGATCCAGGATGTGGCCTTCGCACGCCAGGCGGCGATCGATGCGGGCGACCGGACGATCGTGGGGGTCAACGCCTACACCGACGGCGACGAGGCCCACATGGACATCGCCGAGGCTGACCCACAGATGGAGGCCGCGCAGGTCGCACGCCTCGAGCAGATCCGCGCGGAGCGCGATGCGGAGGCGGTCGATGCGGCGCTGGAGGCGGTCGCGAGCACCGCCGCGTCGGACGGCAACCTGATGCCACCGATGATCACCGCGGTGAAGGCGCGGGCGACGGTGGGGGAGATCAGCAACGTGCTCCGGGAGGTCTTCGGGGAGTACCGCGTAGGTCGATGATCGACGGCGTCGACCACATCGGCGTCGCCACAGATGATGTGGATGCCCTCGCACTGCGGCTCGCAGCGCTGTTCGACTGTGGGAGCGGCCCCCGCACGGAGCATGGGGGCATCGCGATCCGGTTCGTGCAGGTGGGTGCGGTGCGTCTGGAGCTGCTCGAGCCGCTGGATCACCCGAGCCTCGAGCGGTTCCTCGCCCGCGATGGCCCCGGGCTGCACCACCTCGCGCTGGCCTGTGCGGACCTGGATGCGACGGTCGGGACGCTCACGGCGCTGGGGGTCGAGCCGCTCGCGGACACGCCCGACCGGGGTGTCGAGGGCCACCGGATCTGCTTTCTGCCACCGGCGGCCGTGGGGGGGACCCTGATCGAGCTGGTCGAGACGGATGGCTGAGACCGCCTGGGTCCGACCATCCATCTCCGCGTGGCTCCGCAGCACCGCCACCGCACGGCCTGAGTCGCTGGCGGTGACCTGCACCGACGCACCGGGGAGGCTCACCTTCGCGCAGCTGGCGGAGGCCGCAGCACGCCGTGCGGAGGAGCTGACGATGGTCGGCCCGGGTGACCGGGTCGGGGTGGTGATGCACCGATCGCTCGAGACGGTGCCGTGGCTGTACGCGGTCTGGCACCGGCACGCGACGGCGGTGCCCCTGGGACCTCAGCTGGGACGGCCGCAGCGGCAGCAGCGGTTCGCGCGGGTGCCGGTGGGTGCGGTCATCGACACCGCAGCGCGCTCGCCCATCACGGTCCTCGACGCCCGTGAGCGGCCGCATATCCCCCACCGGCTCGATCCAGAGGTGCCGCTCATCATGTTCACCTCCGGGAGCACCGGTGTCCCCAAGCCGGTGCAGATCACCCACCGCAACCTCCGGGCCGCCGCAGCGGCGAACGCCGAGCGCGTCACCGGCACCGCGGACACGGTGTGGTTCGACCCCCTGCCTCTCGAGCACATGGGCGGGTTGCTCCCCATCATCCGTGCACCGCTGTACGGCATGACGACCGTCATCGATGCGGGGTTCGACGCCGATGCGCTCACCGGCCGATTGCAGCGCAGCGGTGCCACGGCGGTCTCGCTGGTGCCGACGATGCTCCGGCGGTGGCTGGCGGCGACCGACGCGGTGCCCGCCTCGCTCGATGCGGTGCTCGTCGGTGGTGCGGCCACCCCCCCGGACCTCATCCGGCGTGCGCGTGCGCGCGGCGTGCCCCTCTACGTGACCTACGGCATGACGGAGACCACCTCCCAGATCGCCACCGCCACGCCCGCGATGCTCGCTGAGGACCCCACCACGGTGGGGCCGCCGGTCGCCGGGGTGACGGTGGAGGTCCCCGCGGCTGCGGACGCGGACGCAGCACCGGGCCCGCTGGTCGTCCGGGGCGCGGTGCTCTCACCGGGGTACCTCGACGGCGACCGCACTGGCTTCACCGATGGGGGGTTCCAGACGGGCGATCTGGCGGTGATGGACGCGCGCGGCTGGCTCACGATCGTCGGTCGGTCCGACCGCCGGATCGTCTCGGGTGGCGAGACCGTCGACCCAGGGGTGACGGAGGATGTGCTCGCGGCGGTGCCGTGGGTCCGGACGGCGTGGGTCGGCGGGCTGCCCGATGAGGAGTGGGGCGAGCGGGTCGTCGCGGTGGTGACGACCGACGCACCCCCCCAGCTGCCCGAGCTCATCACCCGCGTCAGCACCGCGCTCGATCCCGCACACCGCCCGCGGAGCATCTACATCACGGACGCGCTGCCGCGCACCGCCAGCGGCACGGTCGATGCCCCCGCCGTCCGCCGGTTCATCGCCGATGCGCAGCCGGCATGGCATGCGTAGCCACACCAGAGTGAGGTTCTTATACACGCACCCGAACCCCCGGCAAGATGCCCACACCGCCCGCGGCATTGACGGAGGTCGCCGAAGAGTGCCCGGCCTGTGGCCGAGAGACCCCGCACACGGTGCGCATCGAGATCCGGACCGAATCGACGAAGCCCGAGAACCGTGCGTACTCGCGGGAGCCCTACCGTGTCACGGTCTGCCAGCGGTGTGAGACAGAGCGTGCGCAGCGGATGAACGACGCGTGAGCATGCCATCGACCTAAACGCACCCGTCCCCTACGGCGACCATGCACATCGGGTTCGTGGTCAACCCCATCGCCGGGATCGGTGGCACCGTGGGCCTGAAGGGGTCCGATGGGGTCGTCGAGGCGGCCCGCACACGCGGGGGCACACCGCGGGCCCCCCCACGGGCGGTGCGCTTCATCGATGCCGCCGCACCCCTGCTGGATGCGGTACAGATCACCACGGTGGGCGGGGCGATGGGGGCGGAATATCTGCCGGTGGGTGCAGAGGCGACGGTGTGTGCGACGCCCCCGTCCCCCACGGATGCGTCGGACACCACCGCAGCGGTGCGCCGGTTCGCGGACCTGGGTGTGGATCTGATCGTCTTCGTCGGCGGTGACGGCACCGCGGTGGATGTCGCCTCGGGCATACGGGGGACCGAGGTGCCGCTGTTGGGGGTCCCCGCGGGGGTGAAGATCTACTCCGGTGTGTTCGCATCGACCCCCGAGGCCGCAGCGCAGATCATCGACGCGGGCTTCGACACCGTCGAGGCGGAGGTGCTCGACCGGCCGCAGGGGTCGGGCCGCGCACCCGCGCCGATCGAACTGCAGGCGACGGCACGGACGCCGGTGGCACGGGCGGTCCAGGGGGCGAAGCGGTCCGTCGGCGGCTCGGTCGATGGGCTCATCGAGGCGGTGGTCGCGGAGATCACGACGACGCAGCGACCGGTGATCCTGGGGCCGGGGGGGACCCTCGGGCAGGTGAAGGCCGCGTTGGGCATCGATGGGACCCCACTGGGGGTGGATGTGGTCGAGGGGGACCAGCTCACGCTCGCCGATGCCGATGCGAGCGCCCTCGAGACGCTCGTCGAGCGGGTCCGCCCCCGGCTGTTCATCTCCCCGATCGGGGGACAGGGCTTCATCTTCGGGCGGGGGAACCTCCAGCTGACCCCACAGGTGATCGCGGCTGCGGAGCTCTCGGTCATCGCCTCGCCACAGAAGCTCGAGACGATCAGGGTGC
The DNA here is from genome assembly GCA_031580685.1 of Haloquadratum sp. Taxonomy (GTDB): domain Archaea; phylum Halobacteriota; class Halobacteria; order Halobacteriales; family Haloferacaceae; genus Haloquadratum. The sequence goes on from JAVLBV010000008.1 coordinate 24,591, forward strand.
TGCGGGTCGACACCGATGACCCCACGTTGGACGCCTCGCTCCGTGGATGGATGCGCGTGCGGACCGGCCGGGTCACCCATGAGCTGCTCGCGGTCCACTGAGGCATGTGTAAGCACCCTCGGTCACCGCCCGACCGTTTAAGCCGGTAGCGGGGAGGTCTCCGGCATGGAGACCCGGAAGGTCCAGCGCCTCGGCCCCTCGACGCTCGCGATGACACTGCCGGCGGAGTGGGTCAAGGCGCACGGGGTCGAGAAAGGCGATGAGGTCACCCTCCGGACGGGTGGGAAGGGGCCACTGACGGTGCTGCCGGAGTCCGCCAAGGAGGAGGACACCGCGGCGACCATCTGGGCGGACCACCTCAACGATGAGGGGCTCGAACGGGCGATCGTTGCGCAGTACGTGCTGGGGCGACGGGTGATCACCGTCGGGCGCAAGGAGGGGACGCTGCGGTCGGCGCAGATCAACGCGGTGTACGAGGCGGAGACGCAGCTGATGGGCCTCGGCGTGATCGAGGAGACGCCCGAGCAGATCGCGATCCGCTGCTCGGTCGACCCCGAGGATTTCACCCTCGACAACCTGCTCGAGCGCCTCGAGAGCACCGGCAGCACGATGCGCACGGAGGCGATCGAGGCGCTCGCTGCGGGGGACGCCGACCTCGCCCACCGTGCGATCAACCGCGAGCGACAGGCGAACAAGATCTTCGTCCTGCTGCTGCGGCTGATCTTCACCTCGGTCCGCAACCCCAGCCTCGCCGAGGAGATCGGCCTGGAGTCCACCTTCCCCCTGATCGGCTACCGGTCGGTCGCGAAGAACCTCGAGCTCACCGCCGACAACGCAGAGGACATCGCCACGATCGTGCTGGATGATGCGGAGGAGCCACTCGCGATGGATGCGGAGACGATCGGGGCCATCGAGGAGTTCTCGGCTGCGGTCGATGAGCTCACGGCGACCGCGGTGCGGTCGGTCGTCGAGCGTGACTACGATCTCACGATCGAGTGTCGGAGTCTGTACCAGCGGATCATCGACCGTGAGTACGAGATCCTGACCGACCTCCCCCCCATGGAGAACCGCCCCCTGTTGCAGGTGCGTGAGGTGCTCGTCAGCCTCGCACACACCGCGCAGTACGCCATGCGGAACGTGGAGATCGCGTCGAACCTCGCCCTGAGTGTGCCGTCTGCGTACGTGACACTGGACTGAGGTGTGCGGACGAATGAACTAAACGCCACGGCACCGGTATGGGGACATGGAGACGACCACAGCAGCATCGGACACTCAGTTGGGCCTGACCATCGCGTTCATGATCATCGCGATGCTGGGCGTGGTGGTCATGGGGTACTACGGCGCTACTGGGGGACAGCTCATCGCAGCGGTGGGGTTCGCGGTCGCGATGATCGCGGGATCGGTGGCCGTTTCGGCGCCACATCTGTTCGGATGAGCCCACATCTGCGATGTGCGCGTCGTCGGAAGCTATTTTTGGCCATCCTCGGAGCGTAGTCCATGGAGGTCCCGGTCGAGGAAACCATCGGTATGTGGGAGGACCGACCGGTGGAGACCGGACAGGCCGGGCTGCTGCAGCTGCAGACGGATGAGTTCGATGGGCTGGTCGAAGGTGACCGCAACCTGCGGGCGTTCTACGTCCGGGGGCGGATCGTCCATGTCGCCGGTGGGACGGTGGATGAGCTCGCCGATGACACACTCACCGCCCACCAGGCGGACGATGCGGGGGTCGCGATGCTTGCGGCGATGCGCACGCTGGCCCCGGAGGCGCGCGCGCGCTACTACACCCACAAGACCGCCCTCGATGCGGTGGACGAGACGCTGCGGTCTGGAGGGTTCACCGGGTACGTCTGTCTGGCCGAGCAGGTCGTCTCCGGTGCGTACTTTCTGGTGTACCACAACGGCAAGCGCATGCCCGTGGCGTACGTGGGCGCCGCACGCCGGATCGTGACCGGGCAGGATGCGTTCGAGCTGGCGGCCGATGAGGTGGGCATCTACGAGGTGTTCCCGACCCAGATCGAGATCCGGACGATCGATGCGGGTCCCGAGGAGGTGGCGGCTCCCCCGCCCCCCGACCCGACGCCTGAGACCCCACAGATCGACCTGCAGCTCGATGTGACCGGCACGTCGACGGATGCGTACGCCGGTGCCTCCGATGCGATGGCGGCGACCGAGCAGGCGCCCGCGGAAGTCGAGGAGCCCACCCCTGCGTCGACATCCGACCCGACCCCATCAGAGGCACCGACTGCGGTCGACGGCTCCGTACCCGTGTCGGACACCGCACCGGTCGAGCCCGAGGCCCCCTCTGGGGAGCCGGCCACGAGCCAGAGCACATCCGTGCAGCGCCCGGCGAACGAGGCGGTCACGAGCCATCTGCAGGGGCGGCTGATGGCGCTCGAGGAGCGCCGTCGGGAGCTCGAGCGTGAGCGTGACGAGCTGATGCGCGAGGTGGCACGGGTCGAGACCACCGTCGAGGAGCGCGATGACCGGATCACCAGGCTGACCGCCGAGTACGAGGGCACGATCGGCGAGCAGGCCGACACGATCGATGCACAACAGCGGCAGATCGAGCAGCTGCAGGCACAGGTCGCGAACCTCGAGCAGACGGTCGCCCACCAGCAGGCGGAGCTCGAGGGGGAGGAGCTCATCGAGACCGAGGAGCTGCCGCCGCGTGCGGCCTTCGAACAGACGAACCTGTTCATCCGCTACCGCGACAAGGCGGGTCCATCGCTGCGGGACTTCCGCATGCAGAACGCCGCGATCGGCAAGGTCCGCGAGAACCTGGCCGTGGAGTACCACACCCACTTCGACGCCGCCCGCACGACCGTCGAGGGGGAGTCCTTCGAGGCGTATCTCCACGGGGCGACGGAGTACCGGTTCATCCAGTGGGTGACGGGGGATCTCCTCGCGTTGATCGAGGAGACGGGCAACCGGGGGGCGATGGGACCGCTGTTCGAGGCGGTGACGGCGATCGACCGGGTGGAGCTGTACGGGGAGGTCAGCGCCTCCGTCGCCACCGAGGACGAGCCCATCAGCCGCCCCTTCGACATCATCGCACGCAACCAGGTGGGCGACCCACTGCTGGTCGCGGACGTGAACACCACGCCGGCGGCGACGACCCGTGCGATGACCGAGTCGATGACCGAGAAGCTGGCCGACCTGGCCCCGGCGATCGCCGATATCGCCGCCGGATTCTACGTCACCGAGTCGTTCTACGACCCGGGAGCGCTGCAGGTGATCGCCGACCAGATCTCCGGTGGGATCATCCCCCGCACGAGCAAACGATCGTACGTCCGGATGGGTCGTGGGCGGGGGTTCCACCTGTGCCTGACCGAACGTCGTGGCGAGCAGTTCTACCTGAACGTCCCCGACCTGTGAGGCTCAGGGTGTGACGCTCTTGTCGATCTTCATCTGGTCGAGCTTGCCGACGATATCGCTGATCTTCGCATCCAGGTCATCGACGAACTGATGGGTGGTCTCCGTGGTGATCGCCCCCTGCGATGAGGGTTCGATCAGGTCCTCCTCCTCGAGCACCCGGAGGGAGTAGCGGACCTTGTGGTGGGGGTATCCGGTCTCATTCGACATCTTCACGATGCCGATGGGTTCACTGTCGATCACCATCCGGAGGACCTCGAGATGCCGCTCGAGCATGTCCACCTCCTTCTCCAACCGGTCTATCATGTTATGTGCTAACTTGTCATATCATCGTTTAAATCTTCCCACTATCGGCATGCCGACCGCAATGGGTTAGTGATGCTGTCCGAAAGCGCGAGGCATGACAGTCACCATCGTGGGTGCCCAGCTCGGTGATGAGGGGAAGGGGGCGCTCGTCGACCTGTGGGGCGGCGCCGCAGAGATCGTCGTCCGGTACCAGGGCGGGGACAACGCGGGCCACACCGTGGTCGATGGTGACACGACGTACAAGCTCTCCTTGGTGCCAAGCGGGGCCGTGCGCGGGAAGGTGGGTGTGCTGGGCAACGGGTGCGTCATCAATCCGATGACGCTGTTCGACGAGATCGATGCGCTGCGGGCGCAGGGCATCGACCCGCAGGTCCGGGTCGCCGAGCGGGCCCACGTGATCCTCCCGTATCACCGCGTGCTCGACGGTCTCGAGGAGGACCGCAAGGCCGACACGGCGCTGCATGCGGGGACCACCGGCCGGGGGATCGGCCCCGCGTATGAGGACAAGGCGGGTCGTCGTGGCATCCGCATCGGGGACCTGCTCGACCCGGCGATCCTCGCGGACCGGTTGGCGTACGTCGTCGGCTACAAGCGGGCGATCGCCCGTGATGTGTTCGGGCTGGAGCTGACGGAGGCGTTCGACGAGGACCATCTGTTCGAGCTGCTTGCGGGCTACGGGGAGCGGCTTCGTGAGGAGGGGATGCCCGTCGATGCGGGCTCGTTCATCCAGGATGCGATCGACCGTGGTGAGCAGGTGCTCTTCGAGGGCGCGCAGGGCACCTCGATCGACATCGACCACGGCATCTACCCCTACGTGACCTCCTCGAACCCCACCGCTGGGGGTGCGGTCACCGGCACCGGTGTGGGGCCGGGGGTGATCGGTGAGGGGGAGATCGTCGGCATCGTGAAGGCGTACCTCTCGCGGGTGGGCACCGGTCCACTGCCCACGGAGATGACCGGTGACGCATCCGCGGTGGCCGATGTGATCCGCGAGGTCGGCGGCGAGTTCGGCACGGTGACCGGCCGGCCACGACGCATCGGGTGGCTGGACCTGCCCATGCTGCGGCATGCGGCACGCTCGAGCAGCTTCACCGGCATCGCGATCAACCACCTGGACGTGCTCGCCGAGCTGGAGTCGGTCAAGCTCGCGACGGCCTACCAGCTCGATGGCGAGCGGATCGAGACGGTCCCCCCGACGACCGAACAGTGGGCCCGCTGTGAACCGGTGTTCCGCGAGTTCGACCCCTGGCCGGCGGCAGATTGGGACGCTGTGGCCCGCCAGGGGTACGGGGCTCTGCCGGCGGCCGCCGCAGCCTACGTCGACTTCATCTGCGACACGCTGTCGGTGCCCGTCTACGCGGTGGGTGTGGGTCCGAAGCGTTCACAGACGATCATGCTCGAGCACCCGTTCCATCTCTGAACAGCACGTTTTTTGCCCGTGAGTCGGCTACGGTGACCAATGAAGGAAGACCTGATGGACATCCTCGTCGACCCCGTTGATAAGGCACCCCTCGAACTCGAGGTGGATGAGCGCGAGGGGGAGGAGATCATCAGTGGTCGCCTGATCGGGACGGAGACGGGTGAGGTCTACCCCATCGAGGACGGCATCCCCAACCTGCTGCCGCCGGATATGCGCGACGAGTGAGCGACCACGGACACCTCAACACTTTTTAAGTCTGCACCAGTCGCTCCAGCCGTGACAGAGCCGCTGCGCGTCACGGTGAACCGTGATGGTCCGAACACGATCGATGCCCCGTCGTTCCACGAAGCAGCGGGCTCGTTCTCCATCGCCCTCGCGAACGCAGGGGCAGCCACGCACGTGCACATCACCCTGGAGGAGTCCCTCGAGGGGGCTGCCCGCTTGCGGGAGGACCAGGTCTACCTCGACAGGGACGACCGCGCGGAGCTGGAGGTGACGGTGCGGGGACCGAACACGCCCGCGAGTGGGCGGCTCCGCATCTCGGTGGGACACGGCTCGAACCAGGCCTTCGTGCGGCTCGATCTCGACGCACCAAGCACCCAGCGCTCCGGGGGGCCGCAGGTGCGACCGGTCTCCGATGACCGCCTCGCAGCGGAGTACAGCTGGCTGGGCGCTGCATCCGTGTCGCCCCCGCCGAAGCCCGCCCGGCGCGGACCCCGCGCAGGCGGGCTCCTCCAGCAGTTCCGGCGGTCCGACACCCGGTCGACGGTGGTCTACCTCGTGCTGGTCGGCCTCGCGTTCGTCGCCGCGGTGGCCGTGGGTCGCACCGTCGACCGCCTGTTCATCTCCGCTGCGATCGCGCTGATCTTCATCGTCGTGGCGATCATCGCGGGGATGATCGTGTTCCGTCCGCCGGCGCTCAGGTGAACCGCCGGACGAGCCGCCGCAACAGGCCGCGCTTGGGCCGCATCTGCAGCTGTCCGTCCGCGTCGAACCGCTTCTCTCGCAGGTACCGCACGCGGTACCGGTTGGCCCCCTCCCCCACATCCGCCTCGCGGATCTCCGCTGCGGTCCCATCCGCCACCGCATCGATGACCGCCGACAGCTGCGCTGCCTCTGCGGGGGTGAGCTCGATTTCGTACGTCTCCGTGGCCTCCCGCTCGAGGGTGGTCCACTTGCGACCGGCGGCGACGACCAGCGAGCACGGTTCCCGGCAGGGGAACGCCCCCGTGCCGCCGTCGACCGCGAGCGGCGTCTCCGCATCGTACTCCCACTCGCGACGCTTCAGACACTCCTCATCCACACAGCACGTCGCTGCGATCTGCTCGACCGCCGTCGCATCCAGCTCCTCGATGATCCCGTAGATCCCCGTCTGCCGCTCGGCGGTGGGCCGCCAGTGGGTGACATCCAGCGCATCGGCCTGTTCGCGGTCCCAGTTCGGGATCGATGCGGGGTACAGATAGCCGATCACCCCCACCAGCCGGCGCGCGGTGATCTCCGTGAACGTCCACCCCCGCCGCAGCGAGGGCGCGGACTTCAGCGGGCGGTACCGCCCCTGTGCATCGAACGTCGCCAGCGCCCGCGCATCCTCGGGGGTCGCAAGTGGCTCCAACCCGCTCGCATCCGCGTCGTCGGTGTGTCGCACCGTGTAGCGCCGTCGCCCCCCCTCGTCGGCCGAGGCGGTCACCGTGAGCTGCCCCCAGGCGGTCGCGATGCCCGACCGCAGCGCCTCCATGCGCTCGGGGACCGTCATCGTCTCCGCCCGCTCGAGCATGCGCAGATACCGCCGGCCTGCGGGGGCGTGCACCCCACACTCCGTCTGCCAGTACCACCAGTTCTGCACCCACGGGGCGACCTCCCCCAGCGCTGCAGGTTCCAGCTGCTCGGTCACCACCTCCGCATCCGGGGTCTCCAGGATGAACCCCTGCTCCTCCGCCCGTGCGCTCAACCCATCGAACTCAACGTCCGTCTCCTCGAGTGCGGTCTCGAGCGCCTCGAACGCCGCAGCGGACATCTAGTCCCCGCGGGCGGCCGCCCCCGCCGCGGCGGTCACGTCCGCCCGGGCGGTGCCCACATCCGCCCCGGCATCCGCCGCCCGCTCGAGGATCACCTCGGCCATCAGCGGCTCGGTGCCCACCGCCCCGGAGTAGTAGATCCGATGCCCGTCGACGCTCGCCGGCACGGGGTACCCCTCCCGGTAATCATCGGTCAGTCCCATGTCCTCGGGGATGTCCTCCTGGGTGTGGAAGCCATCGGCGATGAACAGGGGGACGACGACGACCTCCTCGGACTCGAAGAACTCCGTCACGTCGTCCACCTCGGGCTCCTCATCCATGTACAGCGCCTGCACCTCGTCGAACCGATCGCGGTCGCGGATCCGCTGTGCGTGGTACTCGATCGCCTTCGCCGAGTTCGCATTCCGCTCGGTGCCATGGCCCACGACCGCCAGGCCCATGCCCGGACCGATCGCGGGATCGCCCGTCACCGTCTCCGCACGCTGGATGATCACATCCGTCATCGCGGGGTGGGTGCCCACCGGTCCGCAGTAGTGGATCGTCTGGCCGGTGTCCGCCGCAGGCAGTGTGGCGGTCGTCGCGCTCAGCCCATCGCTGTCCCAGGCGGACACATCCCACCCCTCGAGCCGCAGCTCGCGGGGGATCACCTGCTCGGTGAAGTACCCCTCGCTGATGAACAGGGGGACCACGTAGACCTCCTCAGTCCCGACGGTCCGCAGCACCTCCCGCAGCGAGGGCTCCTCCTTCCAGAACCCCGTCTGGACCACATCGAACACCCCGGTCTCGCGGATGGTGTCTGCATGGGCGTACGTCGGTGCAGCAGAGTCCGGGTTCAGATGGGAGCCGTGGGCGACGATGACCAGCGCTTGCATGCTCACACCGGCGGCCTGCGCGGGTAAAGTGACTTCGGGACGAGGCACTTACGCACCCTGACTGTCATCGCCGGGTATGAACACCGCAGCAGCGACCCGGGCGGCGGTCGACCGTCTCCCCTGGCTCCGTCGTGGCCTCCGGGCGGGACTGCTCAACGCGGCGGCGGTGGCGGAGTGGCTGGAGATGCCTGCGGACACCGAGGCGGTCGCGGCAGCGCTGCGTCGCTACGGGGCAGACCTCGACCCGCTCACAGCGGAGGCCCCCGCGGTGACCGTCCGGATGCGGGCTGGCCTCACCCACGGTGACGGCGACGATGAGCGGCTGTTGGAGGTGCTGGGGACACCGATCGGCGGCTCCGGTGGGGGGCTCACCGCGCTCGTGTGCACGGGGGAGGTCGACCCACAGATGCTCGCGGTCTGCATCGATCGGCTCACCGCGGGGTCGGTCGTCGTGGACGCGGCGGGTGTCGTCGACGAGACCGCGGTCATCGCGGTGCCCACCCGCGATGGACCCGCCGCGCTGCGCATGATCGAGGCCACACTCGCGACGGTGTGGCGATGACCAGGCGATATGCTCATCAGCCGCATCTGCGAAGGTGCGTCGCATGACGCTGGTCCTGACGAACTCGCTGTCGGGTGACCGCGAGCCCTTCGAGCCGGTCGACCCCGGTCGGGTGCGCATGTACGTGTGCGGGCTCACGGTCTCGGATGCACCGCATCTCGGTCATGCCCGGCTGTGGGTGCAGGCGGACCTGCTGCACCGATGGCTCGAGTACCGGGGCTACCAGGTCGACCACATCGAGAACATCACGGATGTGAACGAGAAGATCGTCGCGCGGATCGGCGAGCCCTCGGTGGGTGCGGATGAGCCCACCGTCGCCGCGCAGTTCACCGCCTCGGTCTTCGCGGCGATGCGTCTGCTGGGGCTGCGGCGTGCACGGTCGTACCCCCGGGTCTCCGAGCATCGGCCCCAGATCGTCGCGCTCATCGAGCGGCTGCTCACCGCGGGGGCGGCCTACGAGGTCGAGGGCTCGGTCTACTTCGATGTGACCGCCTTCGACCGCTACGGTGCACTCAGCGGCGTGGACCCCGAGGAGGCGAGCGTCGACCAGGCGACCGACACGCTCGCGGAGAAGCGACATGCGGCGGACTTCGCCCTCTGGAAGGCCGATGGCGTGGACCCCGAGAGCATCGCCGACCGCCGTGAGGCGGGACTGGAGCCGGTCGATGCCGCGGCGGTGACGGTCTGGGAGGCCCCCTGGGGGCAGGGCCGGCCGGGCTGGCACATCGAGTGCAGTGCGATGGCGATGCATCATCTGGGTGAGACGCTGGATATCCACATGGGTGGTCGGGACCTCCGCTTCCCGCATCACGAGAACGAGATCGCACAGAGCGAGGCGGCGACCGATGCGCCCTTCGCACGGCACTGGCTGCATGTCGGGCTGCTCCAGCGGTCCGCAGAGAAGATGTCCTCGAGCCTGGGGAACTTCGAGACGGTCGAGGCCGCCGTCGAGGCCCACGGGGTGGGGCCACTGCGCATGTTCTTCCTGGGCGCGACGTACCGGACCGACCAGCAGTACTCGGCGGCGGCGATGGAGGAGGCGACGGCGAAGTTCGCGCAGCTACGGCGGAGCTACAGCCGCGTGCGCGAGGCCTGTGACGGGGTCGACGCGTACGCCGGCGTGGCGCACCCCGACCTCGGAGAGCTGACGGATACGATGCTCACAGCGGTGGGTGCGGCGATGGATGACGACCTCAACGTCCGGGCAGCACTCGCGGCGTACATGGAGTTCGTCACCGCGCTGAGCGCGTACCTGGACGCCCACACGCGGTACGATCACGCCGGGTTGGTGCGAGCGCACGCGAAGATGCGGCAGATCGGGGTGGAGGTCTTCGGCCTCCCCCTCGAGGGTGCCGGGGACACCCCGCAGCTCATCGAGACGCTGGTCGCGCTCCGGGAGGACTACCGGGCCGCCGGGGAGTACGAGGCCGCCGATGTGTTGCGGGATGCGCTCACCGCTGTGGGCGTCGAGCTGGAGGACACCGACGACGGGACGATCATCCACCACCCCTCTCACTGAGTGAACAGCGGGCTGTCATCGTCCGCCTCGAGCACCCGCATGCGCACCCCTGCATCGAGCCAGCCGTAGGCGTACGAGTACGCGGCGAGCGCGTTGACCAGATCGCCCTCCTCGACGAAGTGGTCGCCGTCAGCCCGGTAGGCGGTGGCCATCTCCATGACCTCCTGCCCCCGCGGATCTGTGCCCGTGCGGGCCACGGTGAGCGCCTCCGCCAGCAGCTTCCCGTAGCGGTGCGTCTTCTCCTCGAGGACGGCGTTCATGCGGGTCATGCCCGCCGTGTGGGTCTGAAGCTGTCGACGTCAGTATTGTGAGACACACACAATACAGTATGGCATGATGGGGGCACGACCGCGGGGGATTAAACCCGCCGGGCCTCCAATGGGGGGTATGCCAGAGCACGCGCACTATCCTGTGGTCATCATCGGGTCGGGGATCGCCGGGCTGTCTGCGGCGGTGTACGCCGCACGTGGCGACCATGCGCCACTCGTGATCGAAGGTGGCGAACCCGGAGGCCAGCTCACCCTGACGACCGATGTGGAGAACTATCCGGGGTTCCCGGAGGGGATCTCGGGCCCCGAGCTGATCCAGAACATGAAGGACCAGGCGGTGCGATTCGGCGCGGAGCTGAGCCATGGGGTCGTCGAGCAGCTCGATGCGGATGAGCGCCCGTTCACCATCGGCCTCAGCAGCGGCGAGCAGATCACCGCAGACGCGGTGATCGCCGCTTCGGGGGCGTCTGCCCGCACCCTCGGGGTCCCCGGCGAGGAGGAGCTGATGGGCTACGGGCTCTCGACGTGTGCGACCTGTGATGGTGCGTTCTTCCGCGATGAGGAGATCATGGTCGTCGGCGGCGGGGATGCGGCGATGGAGGAGGCGGTGTTCCTCACCAAGTTCGCCTCGACGGTCCACCTGGTCCATCGGCGCGAGGAGTTCCGCGCCGAGCAGATCTGGATCGACCGTGTGCGCGATCGGGTCGATGCCGGGGAGATCGAGCTCATCCTGAACTCGGAGGTGACCGAACTGCATGGCAGCCCCGAGGGTGGCCTCGAGGCCGTGACGCTGGTCACCCATCCGGAGGGACACCCCACCGCGAAGCTGGATGACCCCGCCACGGAGACCGACCGGTTCGAAGTGGGTGCGGTGTTCTACGCCATCGGTCACATCCCCAACACGGACTACCTCAGCGGCACGGGGGTGCGCACCGACGCAGAGGGGTACCTGGTCACCGAGGAGGGCCGTGGGGGCGGACAGACCGCCACGGGGGTCGCGGGGCTCTTCGGTGCCGGTGATGTGGTCGACCACCACTACCAGCAGGCGGCGACCGCCGGTGGCATGGGCGTGAAGGCGGCGCTGGACGTCGATGCGTACCTCCAGGAGATCGAGGGTGAGACCGAGCCCGCGACCGCACCCGCGGACGACTGAGCCCACACATGTAAACCACCGGGGGCCACAGTGCGGGCATGGTGACCCGAACAAGCTACACCGTGCACGGACCGGACGCCACCGAGACCGCCTTCGAGCTGCCGGCGGGGCTGGCGGGGCTGTTCACGGAGGACGGTGAGGACGACACCGATGTGATCGCGGACTTCGTCATCCAGATGTTCACCCAGCAGGCGCATGCGATCATGCATCACAACGCGGGGGAGACCCCCGAGGCGTTCCCCGAGATGAACGCGGAGATGGAGACGCTCTTCGAGGAGCGATTCGGCATCAGCATCGAGGAGGCGATGGGTCACGCCCACTGAGTCAGACGACCACCAGCGGCAGCATCGTGAGCGCACCGAGGAGGAAGCCGCCCACGAGCTCCCGCTGGCCCCCCATCGGGAGGTCTGCGCCCACCGCGCGGGCCTCGGGGATGAACTCCGTCGCGACGAGGAACACCATCGCCCCCGCAGCGAAGCCGAAGCCTGCCGGCAGGAGGTCCCGTGCGATCCGCACGAAGCCGAACGCGAGCACCGCCCCGATCGGCTGCGGCAGGCTGCTGAAGATCGACCACCACACCATCCCCCACGGTGAGACCCCCATCGACCGCAGGGGGATCGAGATCGCCACCCCCTCGGGGATGTTGTGGATCGAGATCGCGATCGTCATGAAGATCGCCAGCACCGGCACGGTGAGCCCCACGATCGGTGTCCCACCGGCGACCCCCAGGTCCGCGAATGCGACCCCCACCGCGACGCCCTCCGGGAAGGAGTGGACGGTGAGGATCCCCAGGATCACCAGCAGCTTGCGGTAGTCCGCCTCGGTGAAGCTCCCGGGGTCCACCTCCGCCCCGGCGATCACGCGATGTGCCACCCACACGAGCAGCGCCCCCAGGCCCGCCCCGATGAGCAGCAGCCCCACCACGCGGGTGGGCACCGGCCCGGGCAGGTGTGGCGTGATCGCCTCGAACAGCAGCCCGAAGACGCTCGCGGCGACCATGATGCCCGATGCGAAGCCCCACAGGATGACGTTGGAGCGGTCTGAGACCTCCTCGACGAGGAAGAACGGGACCGCTCCGATGCCGGTGGCGATCGCCGTCACGAGTCCGGCGATGAACACGAAGCCCACCGCAGCGAGCTCGACCATCAGCGGCGGCTCACTGCAGCCCGAAGAGGCGGCGGGAGAGGCTCCTCCCGGCGGGTCGCTCGGCCAGCAGCACCGACGCATCCACCTCGTTCACCACGCTCATGTGCAGCGAGTCGGTCACCAGTCGGCTGAGCAGCCCCCGCTCGGTCGCCCCGATCATCACGAGCGTGTGGTCCTTCGCCTCCTCGTAGATCGCCGCCTCCACGTCCCCGCTGGTGTCGACGACGATCCGCGCATCCTCGAGGTCATGGTCTGCAGCCCATGCGCGCAGCACCTGCTCGGTCTGCTCGGCGTGGGCGGGCTTGTCGACGACCTGCAGGATCGTCACCGCCGACCCGATCGCATCCCGCAGTGTGGCGGCGATCTCCGCACTCAGCTCCGAGTCCGGCCCGCCCGCGGTCGT
>JAVLBV010000090.1:0-2976 GCA_031580685.1 Haloquadratum sp.
TTCGCGGGGCGGCGCCTGTTCGGCTTCAACTTCATCGTCTACTCCACGCTCGCGATCGGGGTGCTCTCGTTCGGGGTGTGGGCACACCACATGTTCTCGACGGGGATGGACCCCCGCCTGCGGCTGTCGTTCATGGCGGTCTCGCTGGCGATCGCGATCCCGAGTGCGGTGAAGGTGTTCAACTGGATCACGACGCTGTGGAACGGCCAGATCCGGCTGACGACGCCGATGCTGTTCGCGCTGGGGTTCGTCTCGAACTTCATCATCGGCGGGGTCACGGGGGTGTTCCTCGCGTCGATCCCGGTCAACCTGATCCTGCACGACACGTACTACATCGTGGGCCACTTCCACTACATCGTGATGGGGGCGATCGCCTTCGCCGGCTTCGCCGGGCTGTACTACTGGTTCCCGCTGTACACCGGGCGGATGTACCAGAAGACGCTGGGGAAGATGCACTTCTGGCTGTCGATGATCGGCACCAACGTCACGTTCTTCGCGATGATCCTGCTGGGGTACGGCGGGATGCCCCGCCGCTATGCGACGTACCTGCCCGAGTTCGCGACGATGCACCAGGTCGCGACGGTCGGGGCGATGATCCTGCTGGTGGGGCAGATCATCTTCGTGTGGAACTTCGTGCAGTCGTGGCTGGAGGGCCCCATCGTGGACGACGGCGACCCGTGGGACCTCAAGGCGTCGGGGCTGTACACCGCCGAGTGGGACTGGTTCGACCGCAAGCTGCAGACCGCGGTCACCGACGGTGGCGAGCCGGCGGCCGACTCAGGTGATGAGTAAGATCCCGACGACGAACATCGCCACCGCCACCGTGCCCAAGATCACTCCGAGCAGCGCCGTGTCATCCATTGCCCTCCCTGGGTGAGCCGTGAGCAAAAGCACCCCGCCCACGCTCGCCGGCCCGCAGCTGGTGGTGCGGCTGTACATCGCGCTGGTGGGCGTCGGGGCGGTCGCCGGCGTGGCGGTCGCCACGTCGATCGCTGGGCTGCGCGCACCCCAGCTGCTGTTCGTCATCCCGCTGCCACCGACGGTCGCCGGCTTCGCCGTGTACGGGGCGGTGACGGTGGCGGTGGTGCTGGGGGTCCCCCTGCTGGCGGTGTGGCTGGGATCGCGGCTGCGTGGCTGGTGAGCCCGGATGGATGAGCCCCCTGCCACGCCGCGGGCGACCCGTCGCACCTACACGGCGATCGCCGAGCACTTCGCCCAGACGCGCACCACGGCATGGCCGGCCGTCGAGCGGTTCTGTGCGGCCTCGCCACCGGTGGACGTCGCCGTCGACCTGGGCTGTGGGAACGGCCGACACCTCCCGCAGCTGGCGGCGCGTGCGGCGCGTCCGGTGGGCGTCGACCTCACGCGTGCCCTGCTGCGGCGGGTCGAGGCCCCCGGTGTGCTGCTGGAGGCGGACGCCCGGGCGGTCCCGCTCGCAGACCGGTCTGTGGGACTGCTCGTGGCGGTCGCGGTGGTCCATCACCTCCACGCGGTGGACCGCCAGCGGGTGTACGCGGAGTGTGCGCGCCTCCTCGGGCCCGACGGACGCGGGCTGATCAGCGTCTGGGCGGTCGATCACCCGCGCTTCGATGCGGACGAGGGGTTCGATGCGACGATCCCGTGGACGCGCCCCGATGGGAGCCGGGTCGACCGGTTCTACCACATCTTCGATGCGGCGGAGTTCCGGGCGGAGCTCGCCTCGAGCGCGCTCGGACCGGCGGCGGTGTTCGCCGAGGCGGGCAACCTGTTCGCGGTCGTCGGCGGCTGAGCCCACGAGGGTTTATTCCGCTGCCGCCCGGACATGGCGTATGTCAGACAACCGCGAGACGGCACACTACGAGGTCGCCATCATCGGCGGCGGGCCGGCGGGGCTGCAGACGGCGCTGTACACCGCCCGGTTGGGCCACGACACGGTCGTCTTCGACCGCGGGGGAGGTCGGGCGGCGATGATGCTCGATACGCACAACGTGATCGGCGTCGAGGAGAGCGTCTCGGGCAACGAGTTCCTGCAGACCGCCCGGGAGCAGGTGACCGCCTACGGCGCGGACGTCGTCCGCGAGCTGATCACCGATGCTGAGCGCACCGAGGGGGGCTGGTTCCACCTCGCAGGCGGCGAGCACGCCGTGACGGCCGATGCGGTCGTCCTGGGCATGGGGTTCACCGACGGCCGCCCGGAGCCACCGGTCCCGCGCACGGGGCGGGGGCTGCACTGGTGTCTGCACTGTGATGCGTACATGTTCATCGACCGACCGGTGTACGTGATGGGCGCCGGCGAGTCGGCCGCGAAGGTCGCGATGATCATGCTGAACTTCACCGACCGGGTCGACATCCTGCTGCGGGGCGAGCAGCCCACGTGGTCCGACGAGACCGCAGCCCAGCTCGCCGCGCATCCGGTGGAGGTCATCCCCGCGGAGATCACGGGGATGCAGAAGGATGCGTCGGGGTGGCTCACCGCGTACGAGTTCGATGACGGGCAGACGCGGCACTACCGCGGCGGCTTCCCCATGTACGGGTCGGAGTTCAACACCGCGCTCGCCGAGCAGCTGGGCTGTGCGCTCACCGACGACGGGGGGGTCGTCGTCGATGCGGACCAGCAGACGTCCGTCGATGGGGTGTACGCGGTGGGCGATCTGACCCCGGGCAACAACCAGATCCCGATCGCGATGGGCAAGGGGGCGACCGCGGGGTTGGCGATCCACAGCCGCCTCCGGCGCTTCCCCCGCGACCCCGCCGAGATCGCCGCACGCGGACCGGTGACCCCGGCGGAGGTCCCCGGGCTGGGCGACCGCATCCGCGCGGCGGCCGACGCGTTCCCCGAGGCCCGCGCGCCGCCGCTGCCCGACCCCCAGGAGGACGCGGTCCCCTCCGACGACTGAGCCGCGCCGCTCCGCTCCAAACAGCTTATGCCGGGGATTCACGCAGATGAGGTGCCGGCGCCGGTAGTCTAGCGGTAGGACCTGAGCCTTCCAAGCTCAT
>JAVLBV010000091.1:0-2892 GCA_031580685.1 Haloquadratum sp.
ACCGCGTGCCCAGCCCGTAGTTGCGGATGCACGGCCACTCGTTCAGCCAGTCGATCGTGTGGTGGTACTCCCCGCGGGTGTTCTCGGGGATCGTCTGCAGGGTGTCCACCAGCGCGTGGGTGCGCTCCTTCCAGTCCGCCGCATCGTACCGCAGGAACCACGTCTCCTGGTCGGCGACGATCACCTCCCCGCCGCAGCGGCAGATCACCTCCTCGGTGAACTCATACAGCGTCTCCGCGGCGCCGTCTGCGATGAGCGTCTCGCGGTACGGCTCGCGCACCTCCTCGATCAGCCCGCCGCCGTACTCGCCGTAGCTCGCATCCAGCCGGCCCTGGTGGAACTCATCGGCGTACAGCTGCTTGGTCACCGCCGCGAGCGCGGGGTCATCGGCGCGCGCGATGCCCGCGCGCTCGACCGCATCCGCTGCGGGCACGGTGCCGTACTCCGGCACCTCGAGGATCGGCACGGGCTCGATCGCGGTGACCGCGGCGGGGTCGATGTCGAACGCCGTCAGCGTCTCCGCATCCGCCGCGGCCGCCTGCAGGGCGAGGTAGTCATCGGGTGAGTGTGCGGGCACCGACATCACCACCCCCGTCGCGTTCTCGGGGTCGACGAAGCCCGCCGGCAGGATCAGCACCGCCTCATCGGTGACGGGGTTGCGCACCCGCTTGCCGACGACCGCATCGCCCGTGACCGTCCGCTCGGGCACCACCTCTCGCCCCTGCGCCTGCAGCTTCTTGACCGCCGCCGCGGCGATGAACCACGGCTCCCCGTCGACCGCCGCGTGGACGTACGTCGCCTCGGGGTTGACGAACGCGTTGGTCACCCCGCGGATCGTCTCGGGTCGCAGCGTCGCCATCGGCACCACCGTCTCGCCCATGCCGAAGCGCATCAGCGTGTACGTCTGGAACTCCGCGGTCTCGCCCTCGAGGATGTCGTGGGTCGTCACCGGCTGCTCCTCGTTCGTGCAGAACTTCACCGGGTGCAGCCCCTTCTCCAGGCGGTCCCGCGCCTGCAGCGTCTCGTACTGCCAGGTGATGAACCGGGTGTAGTGGGGGTCGTTCGTGGTGAACTCCCGGCGCCAGTCGATCGACAGCCCCAGCCGGCGCATCCCCGCCTTGTAGTGCTCCTCGATGAAGTGGGTCGCATACCCCATCGGCGTCTCGAGCTCCCCCAGCGTGTCGGGGTCGACGCCGTACGTCTCCGTCAGCACCTCCAGCTGCCGCGGCTCGCGGGACTTGAGCCGCTCGACCGCACCGATGATCGGCGTGCCCGTCACGTGCCAGCCGATCGGGAACAGCACGTTGTCGCCCTGCAGCCGTCGGTAGCGGGCGACCGCATCCGGCACGGTGTACGTCCGCGCGTGGCCGATGTGCATCCCGCCGGAGGGGTACGGGTACGGCACGGTGATGAACACCGGCTCACCGGGGTCGGTGGGGTCGCTCTCGAAGGTGCCCTCCCGGTCCCACCGCTCGCGCCACCGCTGCTCGAGCTCCCGGGGGTCGTAGTCCATACCACCTCAAGGCGATGCGGGTGGTAAAATAGCTCTGAGTCGCCGCGCTGGGCTCACTCCACGTCGATGTGGTGTGCGCCGTCGTCGCGGGGTGTCTCCTTCGGGAGGGTGACCGTCAGCACGCCGTTGTTGTACGACGCGCCCGCCTCATCGGCGACGACGGGCTCGGGCAGCTGCACCCGGCGCTCGACGGCCGCCTGCTGGCGCTCCTGCCGGATGTACCCCTCCGCCTCCTCGGTCTCGGCCATCGTCCGGTCGGCGTGGATGTGCAGCACCTGCCCGCTCACGCTCAGGTCGATCTCCTCGGTGCTGTACCCCGGCAGGTCCGCGCTCACCTCGAAGCGGTCGCCGCTGTCGCGGAGGTCGACCGCCGCGGCGCCCCCGCCCATCCGGGTCATGTCGAACTGTCGGCCCATCTCCTCGAACTGGGTGGCCAGTCGGCTGAACAGGTCGTCGAAGTCGTCGAACGGTGGTGTGCGTGGCATCATGGCTCTCACCTGCGGAGACTACGGCTGCGACGTGGATAACCCTTGCATGAGATGTGTCGGCACATCACACCACGTGGCGGGTGTCGTACGACCCCAGCGGCTTGACCCACCCCGCATCCGCGATCGCCTCGACGCGTGCCATCGCCGCCTGGGTGCGCTCCTCGAACAGCCCCGCCTCGAGGTCGATGTGGAAGATGTAGTCGCCGAGGCGCTGCCCGCTGGGGCGTGACTCGATCCGGCTGAGGTTGATCGCCCGGTCGGCGAAGGACTCCAGCAGCTCCAGCAGCAGCCCCGGGTAGTTGGTGTTGGGGTAGACGATCACCGTGGACTTGCCGCCTGCGTCCGAGCGGTCCGCCGCCGGGCCGATCGCGAAGAACCGCGTCGTGTTCGAGGCGCGGTCCTGGATGTCCGACGCCAGCACCTCCAGCTCGTCGGTCGCCGTCGCGGGATGGGCGATCGCGGCCACCTGGGGGTCCTCACCGGCGCGGACGACCCCCTGTGCGGTGCTCGCGACGGCCTCCCGCGCCGCATCCGGATGGTGCGCATCCAGATACCGCCGGCACTGCGACAGCGCCTGCGGGTGCGAGGCGACCGTCGCGGGCGCGGGGTCACGCCCCACCAGCGCGTGGCGGATCGGCGTGACGATCTCCTGGGTCACCGCCACGTCGGTGCGCGCGAGGGCATCCAGCGCCTCCGTCACCGACCCCTCGATGCTGTTCTCGATCGGCACGACCCCCTGCGGCTGCGTCCCCGCATCGACCGCATCCACGATCGCCCCGACGGACTCGGTGAACACCACCTCCTCGCCGACGGCGGCCGCAGCGCGGTGCGAGTACGTCCCCGCGGGGCCGAGGGTGATGATCGCCATCGCTCACGCCTCCGCACACAGGA
>JAVLBV010000092.1:0-2890 GCA_031580685.1 Haloquadratum sp.
CGTCGCTGGCGATCGTGCTGACCGGCGGGTTCGCCGTGGGGTCGATCCTCATCACGGCGACGGAGGGGGGCATCGCCGTGGGGATCAACCAGTACCTCTTCGGCAGCCTCACCACCGTCTCGCGCGCGCAGGTGGGGCTGCTGCTCATCATCGCGGTGATCGTCCTCGGGCTCGTCGCACTCGCGTACCGCCCGCTGGTGTACATGACGTTCGACCCGACCGCGGCGGCGACCGCACGCATCGACGTGCGGCGGTACCGCCGGCTGGTGGTGATGCTCACCGCACTCGTGGTGGTGAGTGCGATGCAGATCATGGGGGTGATCCTCGTCGCGGGGATGCTCGTGATCCCGGTCGCGGCGGCAGCGGTGACCGCACCCAGCTTCCGCCGGTCGATCGGGCATGCGGTCGCCGCGGGCCAGCTCGCGGCGATCGGTGGGGTGACGCTCGCGTACGTCTTCGGCATCGCCGCGGGTGGGGCGGTGATCATCGCCGCGATCGCGGTGTACGCGGTGGTGCTCACAGCCGACCGCCTCGGCGCCTGAGGCACCCAACACGTTCTTTGCGTCAGCGTGGATAGTGACTGCATGGAGACCAACGTGGGACGACTCGATCGACAGGTCCGCATCGCTGTGGGAGCACTCGCCGGCGCAGCCTCGCTGGGGATGCTCGGCGGGGTCATCGGCGGCGGTGGCGTGACCGCGCTGGTGCTCGGCGTGGTCGCGATCGCGATGCTGGGCACCGCCGCGACGTCGCAGTGCGGGATGTACGCGGTGCTGGGGATCGACACCTGCTCGGCCGAGACGCGCTAGGGCGGCCGCAGACGCATGGGACCGTTCGGGACGATGCGCCAGCGGGGCTGGGTCCGGCCAGCGATCGCGGTGACGCTGGGGCTGCTCGCGACGGGGCTCGGGCACATCTACCTGCGGCGGTGGCGCCGTGCGCTCGTGTGGATCGGGGCGGTGCTGTTCATCTCGGTGTTCGTGATCCCCCCGGAGGCGGCGGCGTCGAACCTCACCGTCGAGGCGATCAGCGCCGGGGATGCGGACCTCGCGGTGATCGCACCGATCGTCGGCATCGGCATCGCGAGCGTCGCGGACGTGTACATGCTCGCGCGCACCGAGCAGGCCACACCGGCAGCGCCGACGGAGGCGACCTGTCCCTCCTGCGGGCGGCCGGTGGACGCAGAGCTGGGCTTCTGTCAGTGGTGCACCACCGAGCTGCCCGAGGCGTGACGGCGCGGTCGCTCAGGGCGATGGGTGGCTGAGAGGAGTAAGCCCCCTTCTGTTCGGCTCGGCATTCAGCTGAGCGTCCGCATCCTGTCCGGACTACCTTGGCGATGCGGACTTGCACCGGTGAGGGTTCGCCGTTCCATCCATTCTCGACCGTCGGCCCTCGATGGGTGAACGCAGCCCCCTCGCGGGGGCCTCCGCGCATCTCATCGGTCAGGTCGAGGGGTCTCGTTTCTGTTCCAGAGCCAGCCGTCTCCGACTCCGGGCTTGCGCCCGGTCACCTGTCCGGACGGTGGGGGGACTTTCCTCGTTGGTCAGTGACCACGGGAGCCGAGCTCTCTCTGCCATCGCTTCCGACGCCGTCGATGGGTAAACCCGTTTCGTCAGGCCCCCACAAGGGACATGTTCAAGTCCGATTGTCGCCTTGTGACGGTATGTCTGAGGTTCAGACGTTCCGGCTCTCTTATGATGATGGTGCCAGAGCCGTCGAGCTGGCACGCGAATCGGTGCTGTCGTACGTCCGACACGGCCAGCGCGAGCAGCCGGGGAGCATGCGCGATGCGTTCTACAACCGCACCGGCGCGCTCGTGCGGATCAAGTCCACCCGCGGGATGGGCCGCCTGCGCGGGTGTGCGGGGGCGTACCGCAGCACCGAGCAGCTGGGGCATGCGATCGTGGATGCGGCGATCGAGGCGGCGTCCTCCAGCTCGTGCGGCTCGGAGATCGAGGTGCCCGAGCTCGCGAGCCTCAGCATCTCGGTGTGCATCATCCTCGACTACGAGCCGGTGAGCGACCCGCTGGAGGCGCTGCGGCTGGGCCGCCATGGGGTCGCGATCGATGCGGGACAGACGAAGGCGTGGATGTACCCCACGCTGCCGGTGGAGATGGGCTGGAGCCCCGAGGAGTTCCTCACGCACACCGCCCGGAAGGCGGGGCTCGCACCCGACGGGTGGGCCGACCCCAACGTGGAGGTCACGCTGTTCGACGGGCAGGTGTTCCGCGAGCGCCTCGACGGCGGGGCGGTCGAAGAGGTCAGCGTCTGAGCTGCTCGGCGTCGAGCCCGACCGCACGCACGTCCGCCGCACAGCGCTCCGCCGCCGCCTCCCAGCCGAGCGCCAGGTCCGTCGGTGTCCCATCCACCAGCAGCGGCTCCAGCAGCGGTGTCGCACCCGCGGGGGCGGGCGCGTCGGCGGGGACGACCGTGTGGGTGCCGTCGTCGTGGCGGTACAGCTGCTTCACGCCGGGGAGCTTGCCGCGCTTGGAGACCGCCGCGCCGTCGACGGCGACGAGGTCGAGTGCGACATCCAGCGGGCGGACACCGGTGATCGCCCCGCCGACGCCGAACGCGTCGACGTGTGGCGCCAGGTCGGTGAGTTCGGCGGGTCCGAGGCCACCGGAGACGAAGATGTCGACGTCCGATGCGCCCAGCTGGTCGAGGTGCCACCGCACCTCGGTGATGATCTGCGCGAAGTCGCCACGGCGCGAGTGGGTGGTGTCGAGCCGGACCGCCTCGAGGCGCTCGCCGAGGGTCTCGACCGCCGCGCGGACCTCGGTCACCTCGTCGTCGAACGTGTCACACAGCGCGATGCGCGGCACCGCGTCGTCGACCGCCAAGGCCGTCGCCAACGAGACGAATGCGAACTTCATCTCCGTGCGTGGGC
>JAVLBV010000093.1:0-2870 GCA_031580685.1 Haloquadratum sp.
CGAAGGTCGCCATAGGCCAGCCACTGTTGGGTGAGGCGGGTCGGCGAGCAGTAGCCCGCAACCGCTGGTCGAACAGGAGCCGGACCTGACCGGCGGTCACCGCCAGCAGCACTGCGGTGACCCGGGCAGGGAGCCACTGCAGGAGGTCGTCCAGTCGCGCTGAGGGGGTTCCGAACTGCCGATGCTCATACCCCACCATCGAATCGTAGGTGTTGACGGCTTTGACCACCGCTGCCGCCGCCAGTCCCAGGGCCGGGGAGACCAGTGCCCCGATGCTGAATGCGAGCACCGTGGACACGAACCCATCAGAGAGGTTCTCCGCGAGTGATTCGAGCACCGCCGAGCGCAGCTCCGCGGGCCCTGCTCGAGACACGTCCCGCCCCACGAGCGCACGGACATCCGTGCGGGCGCGGGCGAGGTCGGATCCGATCGCCTCCGCGCCCAAGAGGATGACATCCGTGAGCATCCGCAGGCTCAGGAGTGTCGAAAGGGCGGTGCCCAAGAGGATGACCGCCGCAGGGGCCGGAAGTTGCTGGGCCACGAGCCCCACGCCGGCATACACAGCCGTGAACCCCATCGTCCCAGCGAGGAGGACAGCCGCTCCCATGATGATGGGTCGAGGGTACTGGTCGTCGACCGCGGCGATCCAGTGGCCCAGTACGGCAACAGGATGGACCCGGCGGGGGACTTCACCGACTACGGCATCGACCAGCACCGCCCACAGGAGTGTGCCGACAGCGATCGCACTCATATGGTCACATCACCTCATCCCGAAGCTTCCCGATGGATGTCGGATCCGCAGCGTCAATCTGCATGAACCGGCCTCCGGCCGTGACCACGCCACCGTCGGTCCGGGGACTATCACCAACGTGTATTACATCTGTGACGTCCGCACCGACTAACCCAGCAACGGCCCGGAAGCAGCGGGGGTCTGGCTTGCGAACACCGATGTCCACCGAGCTCACCACGACATCGAATTCGTTGGGATCCAACCCCGCACGAGCGAGCGTCTGGGGTACGAGACCGGTGAGCGAGCAGTTGGAGAGGATGGCGCTCTGTGTCGGTGCCTCCCGGATTATCTCCAAGATCGGGTCTGCAAGGGCGGTCGGGCTGACGGGCAGGTCGAATGCCTCCAGCAGCGCCGCATGCACACTCTGGATGGAGGCCTCTGTGCCAACACTCTGGAGCGCAGCGCGGACATGGTGTTGGAGGGGCACCTCGAGCGCCGGATGGACGTCGAACTGATGCGACCGGTACGCGGAGAGGAACGATGGCGGGACCTCGTGGCCCCGCGCGCGCAGGGCGTATGCAACTGCCTCACCCGGGCTGCGCCGGCTCGCTGCGGACACCAGCGTCCCGAACAAATCCACACTCAGCACCACTACAGTTTCATCGATGAAACTGAACTTGAACGTATTGGGAGGCTCGTTAGACATATTGTCTTACATTTCCACAATCTTTATATGCTATCCAGATGACGCTTGTCTTGCGTAAGACGGTCGTCTTACACCCAAGCCGGGGAATTTTGGGGTCTACGGGGGCCTCGAACCGATCTCGGCCATATGGTGATTGACATCACGTCTTACAGGGGGACTACACAAACATGGAGCGCGTAACACTACGAATCCCGAAGCAGCAGATCGAGGAGGTCGAGCACATGGTCGAATCAGGGGAGTTTCCGAACCGGTCGGAAGCGATCCGATCGGCCGTCCGTGAGATGCTCAATGACCAGCAAACAGAACGTCGCGACGCACCGACGAAGCACACGTGGGCCAAGGTCTGAACGATGCAAGATATAGTCAGAGAGGCGATGGAGCGCGACGAACAAGAGCGCGCAACAACCGCACCAACGGCTGAAGCGGAGGAGTTCGGCACTCCACGCATCGTCATCGTCGGTGCAGGTGGCGCGGGGAACAACACGATCAATCGGCTGTACAACATCGGCGTGGACGGTGCAGATGTCGTCGCGATCAACACCGATAAACAGCATCTGAAGATGATTGAGGCGGACACGAAGATCCTCGTCGGGAAGTCCCTTACACAGGGGCTGGGTGCTGGTGGTGACCCCCACATGGGTGCCCGCGCGACGGAGATGGCACAGGGCACGATCAAAGAGGTCCTTGGTGAGGCAGACCTCGTGTTCGTCACCGCTGGGATGGGCGGCGGGACCGGGACCGGGTCGGCACCGATCATCGCGAAGATCGCCAAGGAGCAGGGCGCGATCGTCGTGGGGATGGTCTCGACACCCTTCGACGTCGAACGGGCGCGGACCGTCAAGGCGGAGGAGGGCCTCGACAACCTCCGGAATGAGGCTGACTCGATCATCGTCCTCGACAACAACCGGTTGCTCGACTACGTCCCGAACCTGCCGATCGGCAAGGCGTTCTCGGTGATGGATCAGATCATCGCAGAGACCGTGAAGGGGATCTCAGAGACGATCACCCAGCCATCATTGATCAACCTCGACTACGCTGACATGTCGACGATCATGAATCAGGGTGGCGTCGCTGTGATGCTCGTCGGTGAGACCTCAGATAAGAACAAGACGCAGGATGTGGTGAATGACGCGATGAACCACCCACTGCTGGACGTCGACTACCGCGGGGCGACCGGTGGGCTGGTGCACATCACCGGCGGCCCTGATCTCACCCTCAAGGAGGCCGAGGGGATCGCGAACAACATCACCGAACGTCTCGAGCCCAGTGCGAATGTGATCTGGGGTGCGCGCATCCAGGATGAGTACAAGGGCAAGGTCCGTGTGATGGCGATCATGACCGGCGTCCAGTCGGCACAGGTCCTCGGTCCATCGACACAGCGACAGGCCGATGCGGCCCGAGGTATGGTCGATACCGGCTTCACCCCTGCATATG
>JAVLBV010000094.1:0-2696 GCA_031580685.1 Haloquadratum sp.
GCTATAGCCGAACTGCATTGGTCAGTGCAGCAGCGCGTCGTACGTCTCGATGTCCTCGGCCTGGATCGTGCGCCGCCCTGCATGCCGGGCGAGCACCGCCGCCGCGGCGGCCACCTCCCCCGCGTACGCCTCGAGGATCGCCGCGAGCGCCACGCGTGCCTCCTTCGAGACGCGGATCGCGGGGTCGATCCGCAGCCGGGCGATCCGGTCGACGGGCGCGACCGGCAGCATCCCCGCCAGCGGTCCGGGGTCGACCGCGGTGACGAAGTCCTCGGCCATCAGCGTCTTGCGGCCGTCGGCTGCGGCGCGATCGGCCGCCTGGACGGCGACGGCCGCCCCGTGGTCCTGGATCTGCGCCGCCAGCAGCTCCGCGGCCTCGGCGCTGACGCGGAGATCGCCGGCAGCCGCCCGGATGATGCTGTCGACGGGGGCCACCGGCAGCTCCACTGTCATACGCCAACAGCCGGCCGAACTGTGTATAATCCTTTCCGTCGCCCTCAGACGCGCTCGATCTGCTCGGCGTGCAGCCGCCCATCGACGACCGCCCCGTGGACCGTCAGCTGCTCGCCGAGGCGCACCGTCGCATCGGTCTCGACCTGCTGGGTCGCGGTGCCATCATCGAGGATCACCGGCGAGCCCACCTGCACGACCGTCCCGGTGAAGCTGCCCGGCCCCGTCGTCGGGTCGTCGGCCGGCTCGTCGGGCTCGCCGAAGCCCGCGAGCGTCGCCGACTCCGTGGCCGATCACGGTGTCACGCTCCATCTCACCCAGGCGCAGCCCCCCCTCACGGGCACGGCCCTCGGTGGGCTGTCGCGTCAGCACCTGCACGGGCCCGCGCGAGCGGGCGTGCAGCTTGTTGCTGACCATGTGGTACAGCTTGTGGTAGAAGATGATGCCCACGAAGATCTCCGCCTCGATCTTCTCACCGGTGACACCCGAGTACATCACCTCCTTGCCCGAGGAGGCGAACCCGTGCTCCAACAGCGCCCCGCGCAGGCTCTCCTCATCCTCACCCTGGAAGGCGGTCCCGTCGACGCGGCGACCCTCCAGTGCGCCCACCTTCCCACCGAGCATCTCCAGGACGTGCCCCACCGTCATCCGCGAGGGCAGCGCATGCGGGTTCACCACCAGGTCGGGGACGACCCCCTCCTCGGTGAACGGCATGTCCTCCTGTGGCGCCAGGTGGCCGACGACCCCCTTCTGTCCGTGGCGGGAGGCGAACTTGTCGCCGAGCTCGGGGATGCGCTGGTCGCGCACCGACACCTTCGCGAGCTTCGAGCCGTCCTCACCCTCCATGAGCGTCACCGTGTCGACCACCCCGTGCTCGCCCGATCGCATCGTCACCGAGGTCTCCCGGCGCTTCTGCGGGCTCAGTCCCCCCATGTCATCCGGCTCCTCGAGGAAGCGCGGGGGGGAGGTCTTGCCGAGCAGCACCGAGTTCTCATCCACCATCGTCTCGGGGTTCACGAGGCCGTCGTCATCCAGATGCGTGTACGCGTCCTCCCCGCGTGCACCACGGACGTCCTGGCTGGGCACCTCGAAGCGGTCCTCCTGACCACCGGGGTACCGTCGCTCCTCGCCCTCGTACGTCCGGAAGAAGTGCGAGCGGGCCATCGCGCGCTCGACCGAGCCCTTGTTCATCACCAGTGCATCCTCGATGTTGAACCCCTCATACGACATCACCGCCACCACGAAGTTCTGCGCGGCGGGACGCTCGTCGAAGCCGATCTGCTCGGTGGTCTGTGTCTTGACCATCGACAGCTGCGGGTAGTGCAGCAGATGCTGTCGGGTGTCGGGGCGGATCCGGTAGTTGGCCGCGGGCAGTCCGAGTGACTGCTTCATCATCCCCGCGCCCATCGTGATGCGCGGCGACGCGTTGTGCTCGGGGTACGGGATCATGCCCGCACCGATGCCGAAGATCAGCTGTGGGTCCACCTCCAGATGTGTGTGCTCCTCCGTCAGGTCGTCCTCATCGACACCGACGAGGATGTCCTCCTCCTCCTCCGCATCGATGAACTCGATGTAGCCACGCTCGACGAGCGCCTCGAAGCTGACATCACCCGCCTCCAGTGCCGCGATCTCCTCATCGCTGACGAGAGGGGCACCGTCCTCGACGATGATCAGTGGACGCCGGGCACGCCCCGCATCCGCGTTCACGATCACCTCGCGGGTCCGCTCCTTGACGGACACGTTCACCATCGGGCTGACGTCGCCACGCCGCCGCGCCGCGCGGATCTCCGCGGCGAGCTCCGCCGGGTCGTCATGCGTGCCGATCAGGCTCCCGTTCACGTACACCTTCGCTTCGCGTTCAGTTGTTGCCATGGGTATCAATCATCCGCCGGGGTGGACGCGTCGGTCGCCGGTGCGGCCAGCACATCGACCCCCATCGTCCGCAGTTCACGTTTGAGCGCCTGTTCATCCGTCACGTTCTGCGAGAGCTCCATCGCCTGTGCGAAGTTCTTCACCAGGCCACAGTTGGGGCCCTCCGGGGTCTCCGAGGGGCAGATCCGACCCCACTGCGTCGCGTGCAGGTCGCGGGCCTCGAAGTGTGGCTGCGAGCGCGACAGCGGCGACCGCAGCCGGCGCAGGTGTGAGAGCACACCCATGTAGTCCGTGCGGTCGACGAGCTGTGAGACGCCCGACCGTCCGCCGACCCAGTTACCGGTCGCGATGGGGTGCTCGAGTCGCTCTGTCAG
>JAVLBV010000095.1:0-2675 GCA_031580685.1 Haloquadratum sp.
CGTAGGTGCCGACGCCCTCGAAGACGTTCTGGATCGTCACGTCGCGCCCCTCGTGCTCGCCGGGCATGATCGAGCCCCCGTAGAGGAACACCGTCGGCAGGTCCGTGCGGATCGCCGCGATCATCATCCCCGGCAGGTTCTTGTCGCAGCCGGCGACGGTCACGAGCGCGTCCAGCCGCTCGCCGAAGGCGACGAGCTCGACACTGTCGGCGATCAGCTCCCGCGAGATCAGCGAGGCCTTCATCCCCTCGGTGCCCATCGAGATCGCATCCGAGATGGTGATGGTGCCGAACTCGATCGGCATCCCCCCGGCGTCGTCGACGCCGGCGATCGCCCCCGCGGCGACGGTGTCGAGGTGCACGTTGCACGGGGTGATGTCCGCGGCGGGGTTGGCGATGCCCACCATCGGGGCGGCCAGGTCCGCATCGTCGAAGCCCATCGCCCGGAACATCGACCGGTGCGGGGCGCGGTCGGCGCCCTCGGTCACCTCCGCACTGGGCAGGGCGGGGTCCTTCTCGCTCACGAACGGGTCGTCGCTGGGGGTGCTCATGGCACGACGTGACACCCTCGGTGATTAAACAGCATCGTCCCCGGCCGGCCGCCGCCGCAGCCCCACGAGATGCCCCAGCTCGGGCATGATCAGCGCCCCGCCGAGGCGGGCGGCGTCCGCGCTGCCGGGCACCGCGATGAGCAGCCCCCGTCCGCGGACGCCCGCGACCGCCCGGGTGCCGATCGCCCGGGTGCCGATCTCCGCGACCGACCGCGCCCGGAACAGCTCGCCGAAGCCCGGCAGCGGCGTGTCGATCAGCCGCTCGACCACGTCGATCGTCACGTCGTCGGGGGTGATGCCCGTCCCGCCGGTCGTCACCACCGCATCCGCGTCGGCGCCCATCCCCACGATCGCCGCCTCGAGCGCCGCGGGCGCGTCGGCGACGATCGTGCGGGCGGCGACGGTGTGGCCCGCCGCCGTCGCCTGCTGCTCGAGCGCGTCACCCGCGGTGTCGTCTGCGGGGCCGCGGCTCGAGCTCACGGTGATGATCCCCACCCGGACGTCGTGCCGATCGTGGGCGTGATGCTCCATGCGCCAGCGTCGGGCCCCGGCGGGTTAATCCCCACCCCGACCGAGCAGCGCCCCGATCGGCGTCGCCCCGGCGGCCGCCGCCTCGTACACCGACCGCGCCCACCGTCGCGCCGCGGTCGCATCGTTCAGCAGCATCGCGTGCGGGCCGCTGTCGGTGTAGATCAAGACGCCGGCGACGGTGGGCGTCTCCCAGACGCCGAAGCTCTCGGGCAGCTCCGTCGCGACCACGCGGATCTGCGCGCTGTCGCGGACGGCCTCGAGCGCCCGCCGCGTCTCGGGGTCGGCCACGAGCGCCTCCACCACCCGCGTGTCGATCACCAGGTCGACCTCGACGGCGCGCGTGGTCATCTCGTCGTGGAACCGCACCACGTGCTCGCGCAGCACCGTGGGCACGGTCGTCCGGAGCCGCGGTGCGTCGCCGACGGAGTCGTAGAAGCGGTCGAAGATCAGGTCGGGCACGTGGGGGCTCACCGCCTCGATGCGTGCATCGGCGAGGAAGCCGTCGGCGATGCCGATGTGCCCATCGACCGCCGCGAGCGGGGTGAGCCCCGCGGTGAGCTCGTCGATGCGTCGCTGGTACGCACCGTCGATCTCGGTGGCCATGCGCCCCGCCAGCGTGATGCTGATGCCCGCGTCCGTCTCCCGCGCGAGCCCCGCCGCCTGCAGGTCGCTCACCGCCCGGTCGACGGTCGACCGCGAGGTCTCCAGGGCGTCGACGAGCTCGCGCTTGCGCTGGGGCCCCCCTCGCAGCGCCGCGAGGAACGCCCGCCGGGTCCGGATCGTCTGCTCGACCGTCTCGGTGCCCGGACTCATCATCACAGTCTCGCCGATTGACAGCTTGAATCTACCCCTTGCTGCGGCTGCGCATGTGTTATGCCCCGCTGCGCTGGAGGTGGGGCATGCCACGACGCGCCGCGGGCGGAGCCCGGTGGATCATGGTCATCGCGGTGGCGACGGCGCTGTTGGCGATCCCCGCGGTGATCTACGGGCTGCCCACGCTGCTGGGCACCGCGGGGGTGCCGTACATCGTCGCGCTGCTGATCCTCCCGCTGGCGCCGGCGCTCGCGCTCGCGGTCGCCGCCGTCTACTACACCACGCCCCCCGCCGACGCGTTCGAGTAGGCGGTACGGTTATGTGTGTCACTGTGTCACACACAGTCAGATGCCCACCGCGTTCTCCACCGCGTACCTGTCGGGGCGCACGTTCATCGAGCCCGCCGACCGCGAGGTGAGTGCGGTCGACCCCGTCACCTTCGCGGACACCGCCGCCGCGGTCTACGGCACCGACGCGGAGGCGCTGCCGCTGGTGGTGCGGCTCGGGCGACGGCACCTGCCGGTCGTCGGTGCGGCGGACGTGCCCACGGGCACCATGTGTGTGCCCGCGGGGCTGCTGTCGGATGCGACGGCGACCGAGCGCACCGTCCTCATCGCACGGGCGGCGGCGGCGCGGCGGCTGCTGGCGTGGGGCTACGTCACCGGCGCGCAGCTCAGCTCGCGTCGCCGTCGGCGTCCTGCTTGAGCGCGGCGAGCTCCTCCTCGACCGCCTCGCCCGCCTCTCCCTGCAGCGCGGCGAGCTCCTCCGCGACGGCCTCGTC
>JAVLBV010000096.1:0-2640 GCA_031580685.1 Haloquadratum sp.
CTGTCGATCGACGTCCTTCCCGTCGACGCCCACGCGGATCTCCGGCAGCAGCGGGGTCGCCACCGCGGCCAAGCTTATGACCGCCTCGGGCGATGTCTGGGCATGACCGACCGCTCCGCGTGTGACGGCTGTGGCATCTCGGTGGAGACCCCGCTGCTGCGGGAGATCCGCGTGGGCGTCGACGGGAAGGACGTCGATCGGCAGGTGCTGTGTCCCGACTGCTTCGCGCGGTGGATCGACCGCTACCGCACGGAGATGCAGCCGCGGGCGAGCAGCGAGGATGACGGGGAGAGCCTGATCATCGACTGAACCCCCCTCTTTCCGGTGGACCGGGCCCCACTGCGTCCCCCACGCCGAGGCCGGGGCGGAGCCACAACGGCTCGTGGAGCGGCTGAGACGCCCACATGCGGGTGATACGGGCGTTCCGAGCGATCGCGGATGGACGGAACACGGGCGGCGGAGACGGTGTGCACTGTGCACAGGGGGCAGCTGCGGTCCAGATGAAACGGGGGTCTGTGGGCTCAGGTGACCGACACGCTGCGGGTGAACTCGAGGTCGACGAGCGCCCGCAGCAGCGACCCCGGCACCGGGGCGTCGGTGATGATGTACAGCCGGGGGGCGTCGCTGAACTCGGGGTCATCGCTCACGATCTGCCGGATCGACAGCTCGGCCTCGGCGACGAGCCCGGTCACCGCCGCGATGATGCCCGGTGCGCCCGCGGCGGCCACCTCGATCGTGATCACCTGCAGATCCAGCACCGGTGCGAGGTCCATCAGGCTGGGGATCGACGAGATGTTCAGGAAGATCTCCCGCAGCTGTGCGTCCGCCAGGATGGCGGAGGTGGTCGCATCGACGACGCGCCGGTCGACGTCGATCTCGCGCGCGATGCCCGTGTTGGGGATCTCGATGCCACCGCTGACGACGCGCCCCTCCTCGGTCACGCTGAAGCCACGCTCGAGCAGCAGCCGGATCACCGCCTGCTGGCTGGGGCTGCCGGCGAACTTCCCCATGATCTCATCGAACATCGCCGATCACCACCCCGACGCCCTACAGACGCCCCTTCGTCGATGGGGGTCCGCTCCGCCGCGCATCCCGGGCGGTCGCCCGGTCGAGCGCGCGCCCGAGCGACTTGAACAGCGCCTCGACCTCGTGGTGCGCGTTGCGCCCCTCGACCGAGGCGTGGACCGTCGCCGCGGCGGCCGCGGCGAACGACTCGAGGAAGTGCCGCGCGAGGTCCGCGGGGAACGCCCCGATCTGCTCTTGGGAGAACGACCCGTCGAAGACCGTGTAGGGGCGGCCGCTGAGGTCCAGCACCACCGTCGCACGCGCCTCATCCAGCGGCGTCGTCACCTCGGCGAAGCGGACGATCGCCGCCTTCTCGCCCAACGCAGCGCCGACCGCATCGCCGAGGGTCAGCGCCACATCCTCGACGGTGTGGTGCGCATCCACCTCGAGGTCACCGTCGCACGTGACCGCCATGTCGAGGTAGCCGTGGACCGCCATCGCCGTCAGCATGTGGTCGAGGAAGCCGATGCCGGTGTCGACCGACACCTCGCCGGTGCCGTCCAGCTCCACCTCGACGGAGACGGTCGTCTCCGCCGTCTCGCGGCTGCGGACGGCGGTCCGTGCAGGGGCGTCTGTCATATCAGCCGCTACCACCGGTGGTCTCATCATGCTTGCGCATGCGCGCGGACACCGCCTGTTGGGCCGCCGAGAGGCTGAGGCGGCCCTCGTAGAGGGCGGTGCCGATCACGATGCCCGCCGCCCCCAGCCCCGCGAGCGTCGCCACGTCTGCGAGCGTGGTGACCCCGCCGGAGGCGATGACGGGGACCGGGCTCGCGTCGATGACCGCCGCCGTGGTGGTGGGGTCGACGCCGCCCAGGCGCCCCTCGCGAGCGACGTCGGTGAACAGCACCGCCGCCGCCCCCGCCGCCGCGAGCGTCGCGACCGCCTCGGTGGGGTCGGTCTCGGTCTGCTGGGTCCACCCCTCGGTGAGCACCGCACCATCGCGCGCGTCGACGCTCGCGATCACCGCCCCCGGATGGGTGCGGTCGATGGCGGTGACGATCGCGGGGTCGGCCATCGCGGCGGTGCCGAGGATCACCTGGTCGACCCCGAGCTCCAGCAGCTCACGCGCATCCGCGGCGGTGCGGATCCCCCCACCGACCTGCACGGGCACCGCCGCCGCCTCGGCGACCGCCGCGATCGCCGCGGCGTTGCGACGCTCGCCATCGATCGCCCCGTCGAGGTCGACCAGATGCAGCCGGCGGGCCCCGGCGTCGGTCCACCGGCGCGCCGCCGCAAGCGGCGCCCCGTAGGTGCGTTCGGTGCCGCGTGCGCCGCCGACGAGCTGGACGACCGCCCCGTCCTGCACATCGACGGCGGGGATCACCTCGCACCCGTCCTCGTAGTCCATGCCCCTCCGAGACGGCAGGGCGTCTTACAGCCAACGACTCGGGCTCGGAACGGCTAATGCCACGCATGCGGCACATCGGCGTGATGGAACTGTTCGGCTCCAGCGGGGTCCGGGGGATCGTGGGGGCATCGATGGGACCCGAGCTGGTGGTGACGATCGCGCAGGCCGCCGGGACGGTGTGGGATGCCGACCGGGCGGTCCTCGGTCGCGACACACGCCCGTCG
>JAVLBV010000097.1:0-2476 GCA_031580685.1 Haloquadratum sp.
CCCCCGGCCGCTTCGCTCTGGGGTGTGGTCTGCACGGGCGTCCGCACGGCTCAGCTCAGCGTGCGCTGCACCACCCCTCGTGGCGTGCCCACCACCGGTCACCCGCACACGGAAGTGCCGTCGTCGTGGCACGACCCCGCACCTGTGGTGTCCACCGCCCAGCACCCCTCTGCGGCTGCGGAGGCGCCGCGGGCTGCGTCTCAGGTGTAGCTGTCCATCTGCTCGCACACCGCATCGGCGAAGGCGCTGGTCGACAGCTTCTGCCCGCCGTCGATCTGGCGGTGCAGGTCGTACGTCACCGTCCCCGCGCTGATGGTCGCCTCGACCGCATCGCGCACCAGCTGTGCAGCATCCCACCAGCCGATGTACCCCAGCATCTCCCGGCCGGAGAGGATCATCGCCGTCGGGTTCACCTTGTCCTGGCCGGCGTACTTCGGTGCCGATCCATGCACCGGCTCCGCGAGTGCACGGCCGTGACCGCGGTTGATGCCGGGGGCGATGCCCAGCCCACCGACCTGGGCACACGCGGCGTCGCTGAAGTAGTCGCCGTTGAGGTTCATCGTCGCGATCACGTCGTACTCGTCCGTCCGCGTCAGCACCTGCTGGAGCATGTTGTCGGCGATCCGGTCCTTGAGCACGATCTTCCCCGCGGGCCGCTCCCCATCATGCTCCTCCCAGAGCGTGTCCTCGGAGATCACCTGGTCGCTGTAGGCCTCCGCGGCGAGCTCGTAGCCCCAGTCGCGGAACGCGCCCTCGGTGTACTTCATGATGTTCCCCTTGTGCACGAGGGTGACCGATGGCCGCTCGTGGGCGATCGCGTAGTCGATCGCCTCGCGGATCAGCCGCTTCGATCCGAACTCGGTGATCGGCTTGATTCCGATGCCCACCGGCCCCTCGTGGATGACGTCCGCGATGCCCATCGTCTCCTCGACGAACGCCCGGACCTGCTCCACCTCGGGCGTCCCTGCGGCCCACTCGATACCGGCGTACACATCCTCCGTGTTCTCCCGGAAGGTCACCATGTCCATCTTCTCCGGATGGCGCACCGGCGATGGGACCCCCTCGAGGTAGTAGGACGGTCGGACGTTGGCGTAGAGGTCGAGCTTCTTGCGCAGCGAGACGTTGAGACTGCGGAAGCCGGAGCCCACCGGGGTCGTCAAGGGTCCCTTGATCGCCACACGGTGTGTCCGGATCGCCTCGACGGTCTCGGTGGGCAGGTTCTCATCATAGCGCTCACGCGCTGCTGCACCCGCGTAGACGCGCATCCACGCGATGCTGTGACCGGTCAGCTCCGCAGCATGCTCGAGGACCTGCTGGGTCGCCGGTCCCACATCGGTGCCGATGCCATCCCCGTAGATGATGGGGATGATCGGGGTCTCTGGCACCGCCAACTCTCCTGTCGCCTCATCGACAA
Organism: Haloquadratum sp.; assembly: GCA_031580685.1. Lineage (GTDB taxonomy): Archaea > Halobacteriota > Halobacteria > Halobacteriales > Haloferacaceae > Haloquadratum. The sequence continues at coordinate 1,415 of JAVLBV010000097.1, forward strand.
GCTCGATCTGCTCGCCGTCGTTCGGAACCGTCACATGTTCGCTCATCAGCGAATCAGAACCAGGTCCATGCAAAAAGGGACCCGTTTCTGGGGTGTGGTTTCAAACCGCTGTGGGAAGTGACGAATCCCCCGTAGAGGGTGGGTAGCAGTTCTGATACACGAGAATTTGAACTCAAGTTTCAAGGCCCCGCTTCGGACTTCCCTGGGCATGTCTGGCTCCACCCTCGCCCTGCGCCACCCGGTCCTCCGGATCACCTTCTGGATGTGCTTGTCGGCGATCATACTCATCATCATCACGCCGACCGCCACAGCAGCAGACGGTCCATCGCTTGAATTCAATCAGTCCTCTTACGAGCTGAACGATACAGTGGGCATAGAAATTACAAATCTGACAGATGTAAATGCAACTCAAATACTAGTTTCCATATTTACAAGTGAGGAAAAATCCGAATTAATTTTTGAAAATATAGATAATCCTGGCAATCTCACATATACAACAAAAAACACCGTAAATAAGTATGATCCTGATAGTAACCAGAGCAAAATTAGCAAGGAAGATATTATTTATTCAAATCATGATGGTGGAAGTGGATTTATTGATAATATATCTGTGAATAAGAATAAAACTGTCACTTTATCATTAAAAAACCCTAGCGATTCGGAAGATACTGTATATTACAAATCTGGGGAATATGTTATAGCCGAAAACCATGGGTCTGGGTACTACGGAGATATCGAACTGTCTACAAAACAAAGAAATGGCAAATTGCATATCAGCACTCCTGGGAAAGTTGAAGCATATTTTATCCACCCGACTACCAATCAGAAATATAACAATTCGGTCTTCGTAAACAATCAATCTACAGTGGATATCAACAAATCAACTGTATCATCTAACGAGTCAAGTGCTCCATCAACACCCACGCCAACTCCAACACCTGAGCCCACCCCCTCACCCAGCAGGGTCGATGAGGACCGTGGTGATACGACCCCACCTGAGATCACCTCAGTCATCGGGTTTCCACGACGCGTGGCAGACAGCGGTGACCCCCTCCTCGAGGT
>JAVLBV010000098.1:0-2406 GCA_031580685.1 Haloquadratum sp.
ACACATGGAGGGCTACACCGTGATGCCGATGGAGGCGGCCGCCGCGGTGGGTGACCTGTTCATCACGACGACGGGCAACCGCGATGTGATCACCACCGCGGCGTTCGAGGCGATGCAGGATGGGGCGGTGCTGGCGAACGCGGGGCACTTCGACATCGAGATCGACCTCGCGGCGCTGGAGGGGCTGGCGACGTCGGTCGAGGAGGTGCGGGCGGGCGTCACCGGCTACACCCTCGATGACGGGCGGCAGCTCAACGTGCTCGCAGAGGGGCGGTTGGTCAACCTGGCCGCCCCGGTCGCGCTGGGGCACCCCGTGGAGGTGATGGACCAGTCATTCGGGGTCCAGGCGCTGTGTGTGCGTGAGCTGGCCGCAGAGGGCGCAGGGTACACCCCGGGGGTGCACGCGGTGCCGGATGCGCTGGACCGGCGGGTCGCGGAGATCAAGCTGGCCGCCGAGGGGGTCGCCTACGACACCCTCACCACAGCACAGCGGAGCTACCTCGACAGCTGGAGTCACGGGACCTGAGCTAGCGGTATCCGAGCGCGGACAGGCGCGCCTCCACGTCGGGGTCTGCGGGGCGGGCATCGGCGGGGCTGACCCCACCCAGGCGGACGGCGTGCGCGCTCACCGCAGCCGCCAGCCGGTCCCGCACGCGCACCAGCTCCGCATCGTCGGTCGGCAGCAGGTCCGTCTGCTGATACGGGTCCGCCCGGCGGTCGTACAGCTCCGTGTGGCCCGCCGCAGGGTCGGTGATGTACACGTAGTCGGCGGTGCGGGCACTCAGCAGCAGCCGGCCATCATCCAGCGTGCGGGGGATCGGCTGGGAGGTGATCTCCTCCCCACGCACCGTCACCGAGACCACAGGGGCGTCCCCATCGACCCCCACCGGCCGCCCCTCCCACGCCGGTGCGGGATCGACCCCCAGCAGTGACGTCACCGTCGGGGGGATCGCATCGAGCCCGATGGGCGCGGCATCGACCCCTGGTGACCGACCGGGTGCGTGGACGATCAGCGGGACGTGGATGAGCTCATCGTACAGCTTGGGGTAGTGGGCGAGATGCCCGTGCTCCTGGAACTCCTCACCGTGGTCGCCGGCGAGGACGACGGCCGTCGAGGCGAGCTTGCCCGTCGCACCGAGCGTCTCGAGCACCCGCCCGATCGAGAGGTCGACCTGCCGGATCGCCGCCCGGTAGAGGTTCTGCAGGTCGCGGAGCGTCCGTGGGGCCACCTCACGGCCCAGCCCCGTGCGGGTGTGCGCCAGCAGCATCCGGTGGGTGCCGATGCGCGCTGCCGAGACGTCCCGGATGTACCGCGGTGCGGGCACGTACGGGGTGTGTGCATCCATGTAGTGCAGCCAGAGGAAGAACGGCCCGTCGGTCTCGCGGATGAACCGCTGGGCCGACTCCTCGATCGCGAACATCCGGGAGGTGTCCAGGAACGGGCGGGAGTCGGCCGTCCCCGAGAGCATCGACCGGAGACGCCGCATCGGTGCCGTCGCCAGCTGCAGCCACGCCTCGACGGTCGGGTGTGTCGCGAGGTACCGGCCGTAGAGGCTGGAGTCGCCAGCGGTCACATGGGGCTCGAAGTGGTCGAACCCATGGTCGTAGCCCCAATGGCTGGTGAGGAAGCCGTTCGCAGCGTTGAAGCCCGCGGTGGTGAAGCCCGCATCCGACAGCACGGACGCCAGTGTGTCAGCCCCCGCGACACCGATGTCACCATCACGGGTGAACACCGGGCTCGACGCGAGGATGCTCGGGAAGGAGAAGGGCGTCCAGTTCCCGCCGGCGAACGCGTTGGTACACAGCGTCCCCTCGGCGGCCAGTCGCGCCATCGAGGGGGTGAGTCCCTCGGTGTCGAGGTCGACCGCATCCGCCCGCAGGGAGTCCACCGTGATCAGGATGGCACTCTCGGCAGTCGGCTCACCTGCGGGCGCTGCGGCCGATGGCGGCTGTCGCGTCATGGTACGTCCACCGGATGGCGGATGATACCGGTGAGGAGCCGATTCGGCTACTTATAACCCGGGTCTCCGGCGACGGCGGGTTTAGATAAGCGGGCCGTGAACGGACCGGCATGGGTGCCAATCAGAAGGGGGACCGGCGCGAGCGGGAGTTGGTGAACCTTCTGGATGATGCGGGGTTCGCGGTCATGCGCGCGCCCTCATCGGGGTCGGCGACCACGCGGGAGCTCCCGGACGTGCTCGCCGGCGATGGGGAGACGTTCTATGCGATCGAGGTGAAATCGAGCGCATCGCGACCGATCTACCTGAGCGGGGAGGAGGTCGAGGCGCTCATCTTCTTCGCGCAGAACTTCGGCGCGAAGGCACGGATCGGGGTGCGCTTCTACCTCTCGGGGCAGCCCTGCTACGGTGCCTGCGACCTGGACACGTACCTGATGCGTCGGATGGA
>JAVLBV010000099.1:0-2387 GCA_031580685.1 Haloquadratum sp.
TCTACCTGCGGCTGGCGACCGCCGAGCGCTTCCACCGGCTGGCGACGGGGGGCCGCATCGATGCCGCCGGCATCCTCGCGACGGTCGCCGCGGCGGCGGAGTTCACCTCCGTCTCCGAGCGCAGCGCCGAGCAGACGGCGATCGATGCGGTGCTCGCGGAGGTCGACGCCGACGACGCGGTGGGCCACCGCAAGGTGCTCGCGATCCTGCATGCGGCGATGGCCGATGCGGTCCCGCCCGCCCTGCGCGCGGATGCGTGGATCATCCGGCAGAACGCGCTGCGGCTCCTCGCCGCACTGGGGGCGATCCTCGAGACGTTCGCCGGGGCGGCGGCGGCCAACACCGCCCGCCGCGTCGCCGCCCGCATCGAGCACGGTGTCGACGCCGATGCGGTGGGGCTGACGGCGATCGACGGCGTCGGTGCCCGCCGGGCGCGCACGCTCGCGGCGGCGGGGCTCGCGGACCCCGCGGCGGTCGCGTCCGCGCCGCTCGAGACGCTCACCGACCTCGAGATCGCCGCGGGCACCGCCGAGCGGATCCAGACGGCGGCGGCACAGCTGCCGGCGGTGTCGATCCGCTTCGATGCGATCCCGGGGTCGATCGCCGCGGGCGCGACGCATCAGCTACGCCAACGAGCGGTTCGCGGAGATGGTGGGGTACCCCGATGCGGCGGCGGTGCTGGGCCTGCCCGTCGCGTCGGTGCTGGGCGAGGACGAGCCGCTGGCGCCGCCGGCGGATGCGACGGGGATGCCCGAGCCCACGGAGGTCCGCATCGCGCCCACCGAGGGCCCGCCCTTCTGGGCGCTCCTGGCGGTGTACCACGCGGATGTGGACGCGGCGGGCACGCTCGAGGGGGTGATCGTCGACATCGGTGCGACCAAGCGGGCCGAACAGCTGCTCGCGGAGGCGCTGGATGCGACCCGCGCGGACCTCACGGTCACCGAGCGGCTGTGGGAGCTGTCGGTGACGACCACGGGCTTCGGTGCGTTCGCCGAGGCGGCGCTGGGGGTGCTCACCGCGGGGCCGACGATCACCTGGGCGGGGGTCGTCCGCCCCGCACGGACCGACGGCGTCGACCGCGTCGCGACCGTCGGCGGCGCCGCCCCACCCGAGGACGCGGTGACGGCGGTGCTGTCGGCGGTGTACGCCGATGAGACGTCGGTCCGCCAGTCGCTCGCGGCGGACTCGTCGGCGGTGCTCATGGGCGCACCCGTCTGGGCGGAGGGGCTGCTGGAGGCGGTGCTGGTCGTCGCACTCCCGGCCGAACCCAGCGCCGACACGGTCGCGCTGGTGGGGGACGTCGCCGGTGCGCTGGGGTACAAGCGCACCGTGGACCTACGGGAGCGGCTGCCGCCGACGGACCACTTCACCGAGGTGGAGGTGCAGGTGCGCGACGGCGAGCACCCGGTGAGCACGCTGCTCGCGGCCGCCGATGCGGCCGATGCGACGGTCGCGTGCACGCCGACGCGCGTGGAGGGGGAGACGATGTGGTACCTCACCGCGGCGGACGATGCGCTGGTCACCGGTGCGACCGACGCGGTGACGGTCGTGCCCGCGGGCGCGGCGCTGCGGGTGGGCGTGCCCACGGGTGCGCTGCACCGCCGCCTCGGCCTGGAGGGGGCACGGCTCACCGCGCTCGATGCGGATGCGGTGCACGCCACGCTCACCCTGCAGGTGCGCAGCGACACCGCGGTGGCCGCGATCGTCGCGGAGGTGCGCGCGGCGTTCCCCTCCGCACAGCTGCGGGCGCGCCGACAGGTCACCCCCGAGCCGCTGTCACCGCAGCTGCTCGCACCGATCGATGACGACCAGCGGCATGCGCTGGAGACGGCCACCCGGCTGGGGTTCTTCGCGCGGCCGCAGGGGGCGACCGCCGAGGAGGTCGCGACCACGCTGGGCACGAGCCGGTCGACGCTGATGCGCCGGCTGCGTGGGGCCGAGGAGCGCGTCTTCGAGCACCTCTTCGGCGACGACGACCCCGACGACTGAGCGGGCATCGCCCCGCTCAGTGGGCGTGTGGACATATGTCCACGACAGCCTCAGTGAGGTGACCCGCCCTCTCCCGTTCATGCATTCTACATCGGTCGCGTGCGGGCGGGGATACGGCGCCGGCGAGGTCCGATGAGGCAGGGCCGGACGCTGCTGCTGGCGGCGCTCGTGGTCACCGGGCTCCTCGTGGGGCTGGGGGCGGTCACAGCGGCCGAGGGCGACCCCACGATCAGCATGAGCTCTGGGTCGACTCCGGCGGGGGCGGACGGGGTCATCGTGGACGATGGGCTGACAGTGAGCGGAAGCGGTGCTATCGCGGGGGCACGGTCAACCGGTCGCTCACCACGCTGCGTGAGCAGGGGCTCGTCCGCCGCGAGCGTCGGCTGCTGGACACCGGT
>JAVLBV010000009.1:0-34176 GCA_031580685.1 Haloquadratum sp.
CGTCCCCACGAAAGTGGCAACCCGCTCTCGTGCAGTCTCGCCCACGGTGAGGCCGGTGAGCCGGCGGCCCACCGCGTTGATGTCGCGGATGCGGTCGTCGGGGTCGACCAGGAGGTACCCCTCCCGCGCGCGCTCGATCGCGAGGTGCCGCGAGTCGGGGAGCACCGTCGCGACGCCCCGGCGGTGCAGGTACGCGCCCACCGCGAGCACCGTCACCCCCGTCGCCACCGGCGCGAGGTTGAACCCCTCGCCGCCGGGGGGTGCCACATCCGCCAGCTTCAGGCTCGCGACCACCAGCGGCACGAGGGGGATCGCCGTCACCGCCACGACGACGGGCGCGACGACGCCGCCGCGGAGCCGTCGCAGCCCCACCAGTGCCGCCCCCACCGCGAACAGCGCCCAGGCGATCCCGGTCACCACGCTGAGGGTGAGGCTGAGGTCGTGCTCGAGCGTGACCGCCGCACCCACGGGCACCAGCCGTGGCGCGGGGAACAGCACCGCCTGCGGGAGCGTCACCGACGCGACGACCAGCACGCCGAGGACGCCGAGGAGCCCCCGTAATTGGCGGCGGACCGCTGCGGCGGTGAGGTGATACCCCACGATCAGCGCCATGCCCGTCACCACGGGCAGCCCCACCCACGTCACCATCTCCAGGCGGTACAGCAGCACCTTCTGCGCCAGCGTCCCGCTCGCGAACTTGCCCGTCGCCACCAGCGACCACCACGTGACGAGCCCGACGACCACCGCGAACAGCCCCCACAGCGCCTCCGCCGGCTCGCGTCGCCACCGCCACAGCGTCACCGCCAGCAGCACCGCCAGCGCACCGGTCACCCCGCCCGACACGTACGCGACCGTCGGGATCACGCGTGACCCGCCCCGGGTGCCGCCGGCGCCCCACCGCGTCGTCCGGTCATGGACACACCTCGGCGGTCGGACGCATAAAGCTGCATCCGTGCGCTCCGCAGCTGTGGCGCGGGTGTGCACGGCAGAAAAGACACCCCCGTGCACCGGGGCACACCCGGTGTGACCGCACCGCACACGGGGTGCCCATGACGGTCATCGGGCACTGTCCGCCGCTGGATCCATCGAGCACGAGTCGGGTCCTATCTGCGCGCATCTGTGCGTGTCTGTCAGCTGTTCACACGCGAGTTCCACTGGAGTGTGCGTGGATGTGAGGTCTACGTGTCTCGATTGCACCCTGTTGGGTCCAGCGTGGGTGTATCGCACATCATCGACCGTGACAGTGGGGGCCGACGGGGCCGATGTCGGAGCCGTATTGTGCGCGCCCCGCCTGGAGTCACACATGCGTGCTGTCCAGTACGAGCGAGCCGGTGACGCGTCGGTCCTGCAGCTTGTGGACCTCGAGCGTCCCACGCCCCGCAGGGATGAGGTCCTCGTCGCGGTCCGGGCCGCGAGCGTGAATCCGGTCGATGTGAAGCGTCGCGAGCTGGGGACCGGGCCGCTGCCGAAGGTCACCGGCTCGGATTTCGCGGGGGAGGTCGTCGCCATCGGGGAGGCGGTGGAGGGCTTCACCCCCGGCGATCGTGTCTGCGGGACGGGGCTGCACACCCCGCGGTTCCAGCAGGGCTCCTTCGCGGAGTCCGTCTGCGTGCCCACCGATGTGCTCGTGCAGCTCCCCGATGCGATCGGCTATGCGGACGCGGCGGCCGTCGCGCTCACCGGCGTCACGGTGTGGCGGGGCCTCCTCGACCACGGACGGCTCCGGCCGACGGACACCTGCCTGATCCATGGTGGGACCGGTGGGGTGGGGCACCTCGCCGTCCAGCTGGCGAGCCACGTCGGCGCGACCGTGGTCGCGACCGCAGCACCCGACCGGATGGATGCGGCCGCCGGTTTCGGGGCGGACACCGTGCTGTCGTACCGCCACGAGGACCTCCCTGAGGCGCTCACCGCTGCGGCGCCCGACGGATATGATGTCGTCTTCGACCACCGCCCCGGGGAGTACCTCGAGACCGATGCCCGTGTCACGAAGTTCGGAGGCCGCATCGTGGTCTACAGCGGGCTTGATACGGACTGTTACCTACCGATGACCGCACTGTATCGCGAGCAGACGATCCAGCTGATGACCATGTCGAACCTCGTGACACGCCCCACCGCACCCACGGTCGCGAGCGTGCTGCGGCGGGTCATCCAGCTCGTCCACAGCGGCGATCTCACCGTCAGCGTGGCACGCACGTTCCCCCTCGAGGAGGCCCGTGCGGCCCATCGGGCGGTCATGGAGGACGCCTTCGTGGGCAAGCTCGTGGTCACGCCCTGAGACATCCGGACTCAGCGACCGGCCGCGAGGACGTCCTCGAGCTCGTGGGCGTACGACAGCACCCACTCATCTGCTCCGAACCGTCCGGTGACCTGCATCGCCAGCGGCAGCCCGGCGTCCGTCCGCCCGGCGGGCACCGTCACCGTCGGCAGGCCGGTGTACGACCACGGCAGGTTCATCACCGGATCGCCGGTCGTCTCGATCCCCTCCGGTGCGGGCCCCGGCGCAGCCGGACTCACGACGATCGCCGCATCGTGGTCGGTGAGCTGCGTCTCGACCGCCCGTCGATGCTCACCGCGGCCCGCACGGGCGGCGGCGAGCGCGCCCACCTCGACCGCCTGCCCCTCCTCGATCAGCGTGGCGGTCGCCGGTGCGTACCGGTCCCCGTGCGCGGGGTACCATGTGCTGTGTGACAGCGCCGTCTCCGCGGCGACCAGCCGGGTGTGCTGTGCGTTGACCTGGTCGATCGCGGGGAACACGGCGGTCCGCTCGATGTCGTATCCTGCGCCCTCCAGCGCGCTGAGGTGCGCCTCGAAGGCCGTGCGGGCGGTGCTGCCACACTGGTCGAGGTAGGGGCCATCGACCGCGATGATCCGCCGCAGCGGGGGGGCCACAGCCCCCCGCCACCGGTCGTACAACACGCCCGCCGCCAGCTGTGCACCCGCGACGTCCTGGGTGAAGAACCCCACCGTGTCGACCGAGGGGGCGACGGGCACCACCCCCGCCATGGAGATCCGACCGAAGCTCGGCTTGACGCCCACGACCCCGCAGAACGCCGCGGGACGGTTCACCGACCCGATCGTCTGACTCCCCAGCGCGAGTGGGACCAGCCCCGCGGCGACGGCCGCGGCCGATCCACTGCTGGAGCCGCCGGGGGTGTGCGCCGGGTCGTGCGGGTTGCGCGTCGGCCCCGGGGCGAAGTACGCGAACTCCGTCGTCACCGTCTTGCCGAGCAGCACGGCCCCTGCCTCGCGCAGCCTGCGGACGGTCTCGGCCTCAGGGCCCGCGAGCACGTCGGGCGGCAGCTGTGACCCCGCCCGGGTGGGGAACCCGTCCACATGGAAGATGTCCTTGACCCCCACGGGCACACCGAACAGCGCCGGTCGGTCGTGCGACGCCAGATGCGTCGCCTCCAGCGCTCGCGTCGCCGCCTCCAGCCGCTGCCACCGGTCGGGCTCATCCAACAGCGCACGGATCTGCGGGTCGACCGCCTCCACCCGCGCGCGCAGCCGCTCCAGGTGGGACGTGGGGCTGGTCTCTCCCGTACGCAACCTGGCGATGAGCGGCGCGAGTGGGGCCTCCGAGATCAGCGCGGTCATGCGATCGCTCCGGCGCGGATGCACGTGCTCGACATGTGCTGTCACGACGGTCCGATGCGCATAAAAGTGGGTGCGTTCGCCCCGCCGCAGCGGGGTCAGTACGGCAGGAAGTACAGCCCGATCGCGATCACCGGTGCCAGTGCGATCATGAGCAGCAGGGTGTAGCCGAGGATGTCCCGGGCCTTCATCTTCGTGATGCCCAGCAGCGGGATCGCCCAGAACGGCTGGAACATGTTGGTCCACATGTCACCTGCCCCGTAGGCGATGATCGCCTGCCCCGCCGGGACACCCAGGCTGTTGGCGGACTCCCCGATGATGCCGCCGATGATGCCCCACTCCCCACCTCCGCTCGGCACGAAGATGTTCATGAAGCCACCCAGCAGCCACGCGATCACGGGGAACGTCGCGGGCGTCGCCACATCCAGGAGCACCCCCGCGATGATGTCCGAGAGGCCCGAGTTCGAGATGATCCCCAGGATGCCCGCGTAGAAGGGGAACTGCAGGATGATGCCCGCCGCGCTCTCGGTCGCGTTGCGGATCGCGCCCATGTACGCCGAGGGTGACCCGTACAGGAACAGCCCCACCGCGATGAACGTGAAGTTGAAGACGTTGAGGTCGAGCGCCTCACCGATGCCACCGGCGGTCACGAAGTGCTGGACCACGTACACCATCATCCCCGCCCCGATCAGGTAGGCGAGGACCCGGCTGTCATCGAGTCGGTCCGCGGGCATCGTCCGGTAGCCACCGTCGGTCGCCGCCGCCTCCGCGGGGTCGCCGAGCAGCTCCGGGGCGTACGACTCGATCCCCACGGAGTTCTGCTCGCTCGGCCCCAACAGCGCCATCACGGGGATGACCGTGAGGAAGACGAGGATGGCGAGCCCCACCGCGTAGACGGTGAAGACGCTCTCGGAGAGGGGGACCACACCGATGATGTCCACGAAGACGTGGTCCTCCGTCGCCGAGAGCAGCCCGGCGCTCGTCGATGGCCCCACGTGCCAGATCACCTGCGACGTGTAGCCCGCCGCCACGAGCAGGGGGTAGTGGAACGTGAGCCCCCGCTCGGTGCCCGACTTGGCCACGAAGATCGCGAAGATCGCCCCCACGATCAGGCCGATGCCCCAGTGGAGGTACCCCGCGAGCATCGCGACCGCGGCGACGTACGCCGCCGCCTGCCCCGTCGTCTGCGGGACCGACGCGATCCGTCCCAGCAGCCCACTGACCTGGTTGGAGTCCGCGATCGCATAGCCCGTGACGAGCACGAGCACCATCTGCATCCCGAATGCGAGCAGGACCCAGAATCCGTCGTACCAGTTGATGATGTTCTCGACCGGTCCATCGGGCGTCAGCACCAGTGCCGCGATGTACGCGATGACCGTCAGGATGATCGCGAACATGAACGGGCTCGGCACCCACCGTTCCGACCAGTTCGCGAAGCGCTGGCCCAGTCGCTGCAACACGCCTTGTGAGTTATTCACTGACATCGACCAGAACTCAAAGTCCTCCCATATAAATCATCACAATACCGCGCCGGGATGGCCGCCGTCGCGCACGCGGGGGTGCTGCCGGCGCCCATCACCCCGGATGCGCCGGTCGAGGTCACCACCGCTTATGTAGCACGCTCCGCATGGTCGGGTGTGCAATCCACCACACACATCAAGGGCACCGAGCGGCCGACCCTGGAGTTCCCCCCTGAGGTCACCGAGGCAGTCACGGAGATCATCGGCTCCGTCCGCCGCGACGGCGATGAGGCGGTCGCCGAGCTCACCCAGCGGTTCGATGGTGTCGAGCGGGATGCGATCCGCGTCTCTGCGGCGGAGATCGCCGCGGCCGCGGATGCGCTGGCGGCGGATGAACGCGAGGCGATCGAGGGGACGATCGCCAACGTCCGCGAGTTCCACGAGCACCAGCGGGAGCATCTCGAGGGGTTCGAACGCGAGTTCAGACCCGGCATCCGCATGGGCCAGCGGGTGATCCCTGTCGACAGCGCGGGGGTGTACGTCCCCGGGGGGCGCTACCCCCTCGTCGCCTCACCTGCGATGACCATCCTGCCAGCGGTGGTCGCGGGGGTCGAGCGCATCGTCGCCTGCGCACCGCCGCAGGCAGACGGCACGATCCAGCCCGCCCAGCTGTACGCGATGGACCGCGCCGGGGCCGATGAGATCTACGCCATCGGTGGGGCTCAGGCCATCGCAGCGATGGCCTACGGGACGGAGTCGGTCGCGCCGGTCAACGTCGTGACCGGCCCCGGCAACATGTACACCACCGAGGCCAAGCGGCAGGTCTTCGGCCACGTGGGCGTCGACTTCCTCGCGGGACCGACCGAGGTGCTCATCATCGCCGATGAGACCGCGGACCCGGCGCTGGTCGCCACCGACCTGCTCGCGCAGGCCGAGCACGACACCGAGTCGCGGGTGGTCCTGATCGCCACCGACCAGACGCTCGCCGAGGAGACCATCGAGGAGGTGGCCGCCCAGCTGGAGACACTCCCGACCGAGGAGACCGCCCGGATCGCATGGGCGGACAACGGTGAGGTGATCCTCGTCGCCGACCGCTCGACGGCCGTCGAGGTGGCGAACGAGTACGCCATGGAGCATCTGCAGGTGATGAGCGATGAGCCCCGGGCCTACATGGACGGTCTCGTGAACTACGGCTCACTCTTCCTCGGGCACCACTCGCCCGTCGTCTTCGGTGACAAGGCTGTGGGGACCAACCACTGCCTGCCCACGCTCGAGGTCTCGAAGTACACGGGTGGGGTGTGGGTGGGGACCTACCTCAAGACGCTCACCCATCAGGAGCTCACCGCCGACGGGGCGGCGTCGATCGCACCGCTGGCGGCGAAGATCTGCGAGCTCGAGGGCACCCACGCCCACCGGTTCTCTGCGGAGGCCCGCCTGGACGACTCCGACGCGTAGGCGGTCAGTACCAGGTCGCGCCACCGTCGACGTTGAGGTCCTGCGCGGTGATGGTCCGCCCCGCAGGCCCCGCCAGGAAGGTGGCCATCTCCGCGATGTCCGACGCCTCCACGAGCGTCCCCAGGGCGGCATCATCGGTGAACACCTGCGCCTTGGCCTCCTCGTAGCTCACGCCCAGCCGTTCGGCCTGCGCCTCGATCACCCGGTCGATGCGCGGGCCCGCCGTCGCGCCCGGACAGATCGCGTTCACCGTGATCGCATCACCGCCCAGCTCGAACGCCAGCGTCCGGGTCAGCCCGATCACCGCCATCTTCGAGGTGGTGTAGGGGGTCCGCTCGATGAGCGGGCGCTTGCCGCTGATCGATGCGATGTTGATGATGCTCGCGCGCTCACTCGCGCGGAGGTGCGCCACGGCATGCTTCACCATGAGGAACATCCCCGTCACGTTGACCGCCATCGTCTCCTCCCACGCCGACTGCGACACCGTCTCGATCGGGGCGGTGGGCCCGGCGATCCCCGCGTTGTTCACCAGCGTGTCGAGCCCACCGAAGCGGTCCACACAGGCGGCGATCGCCGCCTCCACCGACGCCTCATCGGTGACGTCGGTCCGCACGGTGAGGGTCCGGTCGTCCGCACCGATCCGTGCGGCGGTCTCCTCGATCCCCGCACCCCGTGCGGCCAGGACGACGTTCGCCCCTGCGTCGCCGAACGCCGTCGCGATCGTCCGCCCGATCCCCTGGCTGGCTCCCGTGACGAACACGGTCTTCCCGTCCATACCGCCGTCTCATCGGGGGTGACAATAGGTGGTTGGGGATGGCCGCTCAGTCGGACTCCGCAGCGGATCCACCCCGCAGCAGCTGCAGCTGGGTCCGCAGGTAGCGCCAGCCCAGGTAGATCACCAGCGCGGGCCCCAGCAGCTCGAAGAGCAACCCATCCGCAAGAGCGGGTCCCACGGTGCTCAGTCGGATGACCCACACCACCCCGAAGACCAGCGCCGCCACCGCCACCAGCAGCCGCACCAGCGCCGCGACGGTCCGTCGTCTGTGCTCATCGGCCACGGACGGCCCTCCGTGCCCCAGGCGGGGTCTCGGCTGTTCGGCAGCAGGTCATACGCAGCGGTCACCGCGTGTGCGCTTTGCCGTACCGGTCCACGCCGTGCGCATCTGTGGGACCCCACGCACCCGCGGGCGGGTGGGGTCCCGAGGATGGATATTTATCCGTCGGCCGCCCTCCCCCCGCATGTCCCGCACACTGCGGCTGCGAGGTGAGTCATCATCGCCGCCCGGCTGAGCATCGCAGCGCCGCCGGCGCGTGCGGGGGACCCGCAGCCCCCAGGGAGGCCGGCGGATGCGGGGTGAGCCGGAGCCGCTCGTGCTGTTCGACATGGACGGGGTGCTCATCACCGGGCGTGGCTCCGACCCCGCGGTGCACGCGCGTGCGATGGAGGACGTCGCCAGCGCGTGGGACCTGGAGATCCCCACCGACCTCCGGGAGCCGCTGGCGGCGTACCCCTACAGCGCGGCACTCGAGGCGGCGTGTGCGGCGTTGGGGGTCGACGCCGCGCGCTTCTTCGATGCCCGCGAGGCGCGGAGCGCAGCACGCATCGCCGCACGCGTCGCCGCGGGTCGGCGCCCCCTGTACGATGACGTCGACGTCCTCGAGCCGCTGTCGGAGATGGCGACCCTCGGCGTGGTGAGCAACAACTACGACCCCGCGGTCACCGCTGTGGTCGACCACCACGGACTGGATGCGTTCACCCACACCCGCGGGCGTGATGTGGGTCTCGTCGGCTTCCGGCGGCGCAAGCCAGACCCGCACTACCTCGCGGAGGCGATGGACGCGCTGGGACACACATCGGGCGTCTACGTCGGCGACCGGCAGACCGACGTCGAGGCCGCACAGGCCGCGGGGCTCACGGCGGTGTACCTCCGTCGCTCACACAACCGGGCGACCTCGCTGCGGGTCGCCCCCGACGTGGAGCTCGATGGCCTCGGGCGCCTCCCCGTGGCGGTCGCCGAGCTGCTGGGATGAGCGCCGCCGGCCCCGGTGCGGCCCCTGCGGTGGACCGGCGCGCAGGCGGGCTTTTTACCCCCACTCACCGGAGGCTGTCGCATGCGCGCCGTCCGCTTCCACGACCACGGTCCCGCCGATGTCCTGCAGGTCGACACCATCGAGCGTCCCGCACCCGCAGCCGCGGAGGTGCTCGTCGAGGTCCACGCCAGCTGCGTCAACCCCATCGACACCAAGATCCGCGCGGGGCAGCCGTCGCCACCGGGGGGGCTCCCGCAGACCGTCGGGAGCGACCTCGCAGGTGTGGTCGCCGCCGTCGGTGACGAGGTCGACCAGTTCGCCGCCGGTGACCGGGTCGTCGGCACCGGCTTCGGCCTCGCCGACCCGGGGACCATCGCGGAGTACGTCGCCGTGGACGCAGACCGGCTGGCACCGCTGCCCAGCGGGGTCGATGCGACGGATGCGGCCGCTGCCGCGATGGTCTTCACCACCGCCTGGCGGGCGCTGATCGACCGGGCAGGGCTGCAGGCGGGGGAGGTGTGTCTCGTCCACGGGGCCACCGGTGGGGTCGGGCATGCGGCGGTGCAGATCGCCGATGCGATGGGCGCGACCGTGATCGGGACGGTGCGATCGGACGCCGCCGCTGCGGCGCTGCGGTCGTGGGGGGCGACCCCCGTGCGGACAGACGCGCCGGAGCTCCCCGAGCGCATCGCCGCCGCGGCACCCGAGGGCGTGGATGTGGTGCTCGAACCCTTCCCCGAGGCACATCTGGGAGCGGACCTCGATGCACTGGCCCGTGGTGGTCGGGTGGTGGTGATCTCCCAGCACGGCGATGTCACCCTCTCTGCCGGGCAGACCTTCGGTGCGATGCTCGGCGACCACACGCTGACGTTCATGTCCATCATGGCCTCTGCGGACGAGCACAGCCGCCTGCTCGGTGAGGTCGTCAGCGGCCTCGCGGATGGGCGGTTCCACCCGGTCATCGCACACACCTACCCCCTCGCGGAGACCGCCGCCGCCCACCGTGCGCTCGAGGATGGGGGGACCATCGGCAAGCTCGTCATCGCGGTCGGGTGATCGCCGCCGTCGGTGTGCTCAGCCGTACAGCATGAGCAGCCCGGAGAGGATCACCCCGCTCATGACGGAGATCGTCAGCACCGCCACCGCCAGGGGACGCCACGCGGTCGTCGCCAGCCGTCGGGCATCGATCCCCATCCCGAAGCCCACGAACCCGACGAGGAAGCACCACCGGTACAGGCGGTCCGCACCCGCGATCGCCGCCGGTGGCACCCATCCGGTGTTCGCGAGCGTGACCATCACAATGAACCCGATGATGAACAGCGGGAACGTGGAGACGAGCGTCCGCAGTTGGTGTGTCACCCCGGGTGTGGATGTGTGCCGCGACCGGTAGATCACCGCATAGCCGATGATGAGCACCCCGATCAGCAGGTTGCGTGCGAGCTTCGTCACCGTCGCCCACTGCCCCGCCGTCTCCGAGTGGGCGAAGCCCGCCGCGGCGACCGGCCCGGTCGAGAGCATCGACAGCCCCGCCCACATGCCGTAGACCATCTCCGACAGCTGCAGCCAGCTGCCCACCCACGGATAGACGAACAGCGTGACCGCATCCAGGACGACCACCGTGGCGATCGCGATGGTGATCTGCTCGCGTCTGGCCTCGATCGCGGCGCCGATCGCGACGACCGCACTCACCCCACACACGGCGGTGCCGCCGGCGAGCAGCGACCCCATCTCCCCCGGGATGCGCAGCACCAGCCGTGCACACACCTCCGCGACCAGGAGCGTGAGCGCCATCGACACGAGCACCACCCCGATGAACCGGGTGCCTGCGGTCGTGAGCACCTCCACGGAGATCGTCGCGCCCATGAGCACGATGCCGCCCTGCAGCAGCCGGGTGTGCAGCCACGCCGGGGGGATGACCCGCTGGGCGTCGGGCACCACGTTGACGAACACCGCCCCGAGTGCGACCGCCACGAGCAGCTCGTTCAGCCCACCCACGCGCGCACCGAGCGCCCACGCACCCACGCCCAGTGCGACGAGCACCGCCGTCCCCACGAGGCTCCGCTGCAGGCGGTGATCGCCCGCCACCCCCCGCGTCACCGGGCGATGGTGCGCCCGCCGTCGACCAGCGGGAGGCGGTCACATGGGGCGTGCGGTCCGTGGGGGCTCATCCGATGACCTGGTCGGCCACATCATGGAAGTCCGTGACCGTCAGGTCGGGCGCCGGCCCCAGTGACTCGCGCACCGGGGGCTGCTCGGGTCGGCACAGCCACGCCGCCTGCATCCCCGCCGACTTCGCACCCCACACGTCGCGCATGTTGCCACCCGAGACGTGCAGGATCTCACCGATCGGGGTGTCGGTGCGCGCCGCCGCATGCTCGTACAGCCGCGGGTGGGGCTTGTACGTCTGCACCTCGTCCGCGCTGATCGCATCGGTGACCACATCGGTCAGCCCCGCCGCCTCGAGCAGATGCGAGAGCATCGTCGGCGTCCCATTCGACAGGACGTACACGTCATACCCCGCATCGACGATGCGTGAGACGCCCGCCTGCACGTCATCGAACACGGTGAGTCGCTCCTCGTACACCGTCGCACGCACCGCATCTCGCACCGGCGCATCCACATCGTACCCGTGCTGGCGCAGTGCGTACTCGAGCCCCCCGCCGATCAGCTCCCAGAACGGGCGGTACGCGCCGATCTCGTTGGCGATGAGCGAGTAGAGGATGTACTGGCTGCGCCACAGCTGCGAGATGCTCTCCGCATCCGTCATCCCGGGGATGTGCTCACGCAGGGCGGGCACCTGCGCGTCCACATCGACGAGCGTCGAGTACGAGTCGATCGTCACCGTCGAGACCGTCGCGTCTGTCATGGTGAATCACCCCGCAGTCGGGTGTAAAATGCTTGTGACTTGTGAGCTGTCACCACACCAGCAGGAGCCGTGGTGTGCCGACCGACCCCTACCCGAGTCGGTCGATCGTCCGCTCCAGATACGGCTTGACGAAGGGGCCGAACAGCACCACGAACACCAGCACGACCAGGATGGCCGACAGCGGCTCGGTCACGAAGATCGTGTACGACCCCCCGGAGATCTGCAGCGAGCGGAAGAAGTTCTGCTCGGCGATCGGCCCGAGCACGATCCCCAGCACGAACGCGATGATCGAGTAGTTGTAGATCACCATGTAGTAGCCCAAGATCCCCAGCAGGATGACCGCGAACGCGTCGTACCAGTTGCGGTTCAGCGTGAACGCCCCCGCGTACGACAGCACCACGACCACCGGGATGATCGTGTGGGTGTCCAGCTCGGTGATCTTGCTCAGATACGGGATGATCGAGTACCCCACCGCGAGGATGAGGATGTTCCCCAGGAACAGCGTGATGAAGAACGTGTAGGTGACGTGCAGCTGGTCGCCGAACAGCGTCGGGCCGGGCTGCAACCCGTGCATCAGCAGGCCCCCGAGCAGCACCGCGGTCGACCCGCTGCCGGGGATGCCGAACGACAGGGTGGGCACCAGCGACCCGCTGACGGTGGGGTTGTTCGCACCCTCCGGTGCGATGACCCCCCGGGGATCGCCCTCCCCGAAGCGGCCATCCTTGGCGGATGAGCGCGCCTCCTCGGCGTACGCGACGAACGTGGACGTCGTCGCGCCCGACCCGGGCACCATGCCGATCCCCATGCCGATCAGCCCGGCCTTGATCGTCGTCTTCGGGTACTTGAAGACGGCCATGATGCCATCACGCAGGCTGCCCGCGATCTCGACCGCCTCGTCGGCGATCGTCTTCTGCGAGGCGAGCTTCATCATCTCCGCGAACGCGAACATGCCGATCAGCGCCGCCACGAAGCTGATCCCCTCGTACAGGCCCAGCTGCCCGAAGGTGTACCGTGGTCGCGGGCTCATGATCGCGACACCGATCGTCGAGATCATGAACCCCAGCGCCCCCGCGAGCAGCCCCTTCACGATCGAGCCCTGGGTGACGATGGTGATCAGCGAGATGCCCAAGATCGCGAGCAGGAAGTACTCCGGTGAGCCGAACGCGAGCACGACCGTGATCAGCACCGGGGAGATCGCCACCAGCACGATCGCGGCGAGGAAGCCGTTGAGTGCCGATGCGGTCGTCGCGATCCCCAGCGCGTTCTTCGCGAGCCCGCGCACGGCCATGGGGTACCCATCCAGCGTCGTCGCCGCAGCGGACTCCGTCCCCGGTGCGTTGATCAGGATCGCAGAGATGCTCCCCCCGAACATCGCGCCGCTGTAGATCGAGATCAGCAGCACGATCGCCGGCGTCGCATCCAGCGGCAACGTCAGCGGCAGCACGATCGCCATCCCCACCGGCGATCCGATCCCCGGCAGCGCCCCCAGGATGATCCCCAACAGCAACCCCACGGTGAGGAACAGCAGCACCTCGGGGGTCAACGCGATGGCGAGCCCCTGGAAGAAGGCATCGACGGCGGACATTCAGAGCACCCCCACGACCATGAGTGAGACCAGCTCGCCCTGATCGAACGGCATGAGCAGGAAGCGGATGAAGCCCCAGATGATGATGCTCGCGAACGCCGCCAGCCCCACCCCCACCTGCCACGGGACGCGGAACCACAGGGTGTACCCCAGCACGTAGATCGGGGTGACGTACAGCAGCCCCACGGCCCACCCCGCGAAGAGGTAGAGGGTCGCGGTGACGGTCACGAACAGCGTGTTGTCGATCTCGAGCCCGTAGACCGCACCGAGCGTGCGGTCCTCTGGGGTGGTCTCCTCCTCGACGACCTCCTGGTCGGGGATGGCACCATCCTCGGTCTCCTCCATCTGCTGGGCGATGCTCACGTTCTCGGTGACGATCCGGCGGATGGGCCCCGGGAGGTACCGGCGCGTCAACAGCAGGGCCGCGCCGATCAGCACCGCGATCGCGGTGAGCTGTGGGAAGATCGCGGCATTCTCAGGGTAATCTTGCAGGGTCGGTTCGAGGTAGAAGATCACCGAGAGCACGAAGATGATGCCCAGCATCACCTGCTCTGCGGTGATCCGTCGGAGTGTGCGTTGAATGTTGTCTAACATGGGGGTGCTATCTGTGAGTCTCGGCAATCAAAAATAAAGACGGTGGTACGGCGGTGCGACTACTCGGCGTGCTCTTCGACGAGGTCCAGGACACCCAGCTCGACGTACTGGTCGAACGCGGAGTCCATGACCTCGTCTGCGGCGTCGGGGCCGTTGTGGAAGATGGGGTTGCCCGTCTGCTCGGACCACTCGACGGTCCGGGGGTCCTCGATCGCCACACGGAGCGCATCGGAGATGCCCTCGCGGATGTTCCGGGGGGTCTCCGGGGGTGCGTACATCGCACGGGTCAGCCCGCCGACCCAGTCGATGTTGTCGTAGCCGAGGTCCGTCACCGACGGCACGTCCGGGAACACCGGCGACCCGTCGCTGACGAACGTCGTCACGGGGTAGATCCGGCCCGTCTCGACGACGGATGCGGTCCCCGCATCGGTCCCGATGCCACAGGGCACCTCACCGCTGGCGACCGCCGCTGCGACGGGGCCCGTGCCCGTGTACCGCACACGGTTGGTCCACTGCCAGTCGTAGCTGTCCAGCTGGTACTTGCCCAGCAGCACGATGATGTCCTGCGAGCTGCCCGGTGCCTGCACACCGATGTTCTCCCACTCACCCGAGTTGTGCTTGGCGATCACATCGTCGATGGTCTCGACCTCCCCCTCGTACTCCTCGTTGACGACGAGCGTCCACGCGGAGCCACCGAAGGTGCCGATACCGGTCGACTCCCGCTGGTCAAAGCCGGGGTCCTCCAGCAGCTGTGGGGCCACCTCGAGGGGGCCCGCATTGCCGAGGATCGTGTGGCCATCCGGCTCTGCGCGCATCAGCTGGCCGAAGCCGTTCAGCCCACCCGCGCCCGGGATGTTGTCGATCTGGATGCTCTGTCCCATCGCGTCGGTGAACGCCTCGACGATCCCACGTGCGTACGTGTCGGTGCCGCCACCCTCCGAGTAGGGGACGATGTACCGGACCGTCTCATCGGGCCGCCATGGGCCCTCATCCTCCGAGCCGGTGTCGTCGCCGCCGGCGTCGTCACCGCCGCCCAGACATCCCGCCAACGCAGCGACCGACCCGAGGCCGGCCGCCTGCATGAAGCGGCGTCTGTTCGCCGTCACTGTCGATGCTTGAGTACTCTGCTGGGTCTGCTTCTTATCTTGCATAGTTCGTGGTTGGCCGCATAGTTGTCTCACTCTCCTCCGGATGGAACCCTGCGCTCACATCAGCCTGTCGTGCGCATGCACCCGCGAGGGGCTGTCCCGTCGCCGCACCACGACCGGACCGGTGCGGGTCATTATCGGGGTACATTACGGGGTTCATCGGAGACCACCTGAACGTTCGTAATTAATATTATAAATCTTTCTTCTTGCGTGAGCATTGTTGACATACGGATACGCAGCGGTCGCCGCCGCAGCACCCGCGATCGGATCACCCCCTCGAGATGGCCACACCCCCGCGGTGGGCCCGGGGAATGGGGTGATTTCATTAGCCATCTCTGCGAAGCGGGGGTATGGTCGTCATCGCAGCGGTAGACCGGTCCGGTCGCGCATCCATCGTCCTCGAGGAGGCAGAGCGGCTCGCCGAGGCGTTCGGGACGGATGCGCAGGCGGCACACGTCCTCTCGAAGGAGGAGTTCGTCGCGCTCCAGCGGAGCCAGGTGGATGAGACGGGGAGTGCGATCCCCACGGGCGCGATCCAGCGTGCGGCGACCGAGGTCGCCGAGGAGATCGTCGAGGATGCGGGCTACGAGATGGCGGCGGTGGGGCTCGTGGGGACCCCGGCTGAGGAGCTGATCAACCATGCCACAGCGCAGGATGCGGACTACGTCGTGCTCGCGGGCCGGGAGCGGTCGGCGGTGGGCAAGGCGCTCTTCGGCAGCACCGCCCAGGCCGTGATCCTGCACGGACACCTCCCCGTGGTGTTCGTGCCGGTCGACTCGGCATAGCGCGCCCACCCGGCGGCCCCCATCGGTGCCCGCTCAGAGCCGCGTGTGCAGGTCCGCGATCACATCAGCGGTCCCAGCAGAGCCCCCGAGGTCGGGGGTCCGGGGGGCATCCGCATCCGCCAGGTACGCACGCACGGCGGTCCACAGACGCTCAGAGGCGGCCGCCTCGCCCAGGTTCCTGAACATCATGGCCGCCGACAGCACCATGGCGAGGGGGTTCGCCACCCCCGCGCCGGTGATGTCCGGCGCGCTGCCGTGGACGGGTTCGAACATCGACGGATAGCGGCCGGAGGGGTCGATGTTCGCAGACGGGGCCAGCCCCATACTCCCTGTGACGATCGCGCCGATGTCGGTCAGGATGTCACCGAAGAGGTTCGAGGCGACGATCACATCGAACTCCTCGGGCCGCCGGATCAGGTCCATGCTCCCCGCATCGACGAGCAGCGACTCCACCTCCACGTCCGGGTACTCCGCGGCCACCTCCTGGACGACCTCATCCCAGAACACCATGCTGTGCGCCTGTGCGTTCGACTTGGTGATGCTCGTGAGATGGCCGGTGCGGTCGCCGGCGCGCTCGAACGCCGCCCGCACGATCGCCTCGGTGCCCGTGCGTGTGAACACGGAGGTCTGGATGGCGACCTCATGGCTGAACCCCACGTGCTCGCGCCCGCCGATGTCGGAGTACTCCCCCTCGGTGTTCTCCCGGAAGACGACGAAGTCGATGTCCCCCCCTGCATAGCCCGCGAGCGGGCTCTCGACCCCCTCGAAGAGGATCGCCGGCCGCTCGCACACCTGCTGGTTGAACCGCTTGCGGATCGGCAGCAGCAGCCCGTGAAGCGTCACGTGGTCGGGGACCTCCGGATGCCCGACGGCGCCGAGGAGGATCGCGTCCTTGTCGACCAGCTGGTCCAGCGCATCATCGGGCATCATCGCCCCCTCGGAGAGGTACCGGTCGCTCCCCCAGTCGAACTCGGTGAACGCCAGCGTCATCCCCTCGGCTGCCGCGACGTCCTCGAGCAGCGGGGTCACCGCATCCAGCACCTCTGGTCCGATACCGTCGCCCGGAATCGCTGCGATTGCGTACTCCATACCACCTCCGCTGGGCACCAGTACATAAATCATGATATCCGCCACCACCCACGGAATCCGCCCGACGGATGGCGGAAACAGAATGTTTATTCGCCGGACCAGGGGACTCTGAGTGATGGTGTACACCACGTACGAGAGCATCACCGTCGACGTGGCCGACGGGGTCGCGACGATCGAGTTCCACCGGCCCGAGGTGTATAACGCCCTGAACAATGCGGTCATGCTGGACCTGCGGCGTGCCTTCGCGGAGATCCAACTCGACCGGTCGATCGACGTCGTGGTGATCACCGGTGAGGGGGACGATGCCTTCTCCGCGGGCGCTGACATCAGCCAGTACGCCGGGCCGGCCAGCGAGCATGACCCCCTCCAGATGGACCGACAGGAGCTGTTCTACACGATGTACCGGGCCCCGTACGACTGCCACGCACCGGTGATCGCGAAGATCAACGGCTACTGCGTGGGTGGGGGGCTCATCCTCGCGATGTACTGCGACCTGCGGGTGGCCGTCGATGATGCGAAGTTCGGTGTCCCCACGGCCAACATCGGCCAGATCCCGACGGGGGGCTCGACCAAGCGCGCGATCGAGCTCGTCGGGGAGGCGAAGGCGAAGGAGATCGTCTACACCGCGGGCATGATCGAGGCGCCCGAGGCCGAGCAGATCGGCCTGATCAACCATGCGGTCCCCGCAGCAGAGCTGGATGCGACCGTCGACGAGCTCATCGCCGCGATCCAGGACACCGGCCGCAAGGCGGTGAAGAACTCCAAGCGGGCGTTCAACAACTCCGCGCGGACCCCCGACTTCGAGGAGGCCCGCGCCTTCGAGGCTGAGGTGTGGTGGGAGCAGTTCGCGACCGACGAGCGCGAGGAGCTCGTCCGACAGTTCAACGACGGCTGAGCGGCGCAGCCGGGTGCGGCACCCGATTCAGGTGCAGTTATATCCGGGCTCCAGACTCTTCGGGTATGGCAGATGACGGCCCACTGGCGGGACTGACGGTGGTGGAGATGACCGGGCACCGTGCGGGGCCCTTCTGTGGGGCACTGCTCGGCGACATGGGCGCGGAGGTCGTGAAGATCGAGCGGCCGGGTGTGGGCGACCCCGCGCGGTCACAGGGGGTGGGCCCCGCCCAGAAGTCCGGCTACTTCATGGTCAACAACCGCAACAAGCGGTCGGTCACCCTCGACCTGAAGACGGATGCGGGGGTCGACGCCGCCCGAGCGCTGTTGGCCGACGCCGATGTGTTCATCGAGAACTTCGGGTACGGGGTGACCGACCGGCTGGGCATCGGCTACGATGACATCGCCGCGGAGAACCCCGAGATCGTCTATGCGAGCATCAAGGGGTACGGGGAGACGGGTCCAGACCGTGAGCGGAAGGGGCTGGATCTCATCCTGCAAGCAGAGGCGGGCATCATGAGCCTCACGGGCCCCGCGGGCGGGGAGCCGGTGAAGGTGGGCCAGGCCATCGGCGACCTCACGGCGGGGATGTTCGCGACGATCGGGATCCTCGCCCGGCTGTACGAGCGGGGCACCGCCGACGGTGCAGCGTTCACCGGGAAGTTCGACGTCGGACTGTTCGATGCGATCGTCGCGCTGCTGAATGAGTACGTCACCAACTACTCGATGGATGGGGCGGTCCCCGGTCCTCAGGGCACCACCCACCAGACGCTCGTGCCCTACCAGCTGTTCGAGACCGCCGACGGCCACGTGGTGACGGGGGTGCCGAGTGATGACAGCTGGGACACGTTCGTCGACCTGATCGACCGCGAGTCCATCCGCGCGTACCAGACCAACGATCAGCGGTACGAGCACGCAACAGAGGTGACGGAGGTGATCCAGGACGCCATGCGCGAGCGCACCACCGATGCGTGGCTCCGGGACCTCTCGGAGGCGGGCTTCCCCGTCGGCCCGATCAACGACGTGGAGGCCGTCGTCGCGCACCCCCAGAGTCGGGCGCGTGGGCTCGTCGTCGAGCATGAGGACCCCGACTGGGGGTCGTGTCTCCTGACGGGTCACCCCATCCACTTCCCGGGGTTCGATGACCACATCCGCGGGCCTGCGCCCCGCCTGGGCGAGCACACCGATGAGGTGTTCGGGGAGCTCGCACCCGACCAGGCCACACTGGATGCGTGGGTCGACGCGGGCGCCTTCGGCGGCTGAGCCCGCTCAGGCCGCTGGCTGGAGGATCTCCGCGACCCGCTCGATCGGGTGCGGTGGCTTCTCGCCGTACTCATCGCCGATCTGCGACCGGCAGGAGTTGCCCGGCGCGACCACGCTCTCCCCGTCACTCCGGTCGATCTGCGCGAACAGCAGCCGACCGACGGCCTGGCTCATCGAGTAGTGCTCCGCCTCGTACCCGAACGACCCGGCCATCCCACAGCAGGTGCTGTCGAGGGGGTCGACCCCGTAGCCGACCCGACGGAGCACGCCCACGGCGTGGTGGTCCTTCTTCGTCGACTTCTGGTGGCAGTGCCCGTGGTACGTCAGCTGCGCACCCGTGGGCGCGACCGCCAGCTCCGCATCGAGCTGGAAGCAGTCGAGGTACTCCATGATCCCGTACGTGTTGGCCGCGACCGCCTCGACCGCCGGGCCCCGCAGCAGGTCGAGGTAGTCCGACTGGAACATCACCGCATCGGACGGTTCGACGACGACCACGTCCCACCCCTCCTCGACCGCAGGCGCCAGCGCGTCGGTGTTCTGGGCGGCGTGTGCCCGGGCCTTCTCGAGGAACCCCTTCGAGTGCGGCGGGCGACCGCTGCCGGTGACCCCCTCGGGGATCGCCACGTGCACGCCGGCGGCCTCCAGCACCCGCACGGCGGCGCGGCCCGCCTTGGGGTTGCTGTGGTTGGTGTAGGTGTCGGGGAACAGCAGCGCGCGAC
Organism: Haloquadratum sp.; assembly: GCA_031580685.1. GTDB lineage: Archaea > Halobacteriota > Halobacteria > Halobacteriales > Haloferacaceae > Haloquadratum. Next base: position 19,484 of record JAVLBV010000009.1, read on the forward strand.
GGGTGGCCGACTCGAGCGGCACCTGCGCGCCACCGCGGCGGTCGAACCAGTCCACGAGCGTGCGCCGATGGAACGCGGGCAGGCTCCGCTCGCGGGCGATCCCGATCGTCTTCTCCATCAGGAGGCGTGCGCCCGGGAGCTGGGGGAACAGGTTCGACACCGGGGCGGTCGCGCTGCCCAGCTTCGACAGCAGCTCGATGTTCGCGAAGATGCGGTCGCGCACCGACGGGCCATGCTCCTTGAGATACTGGTGCTCGACCTCCACCTTCAGCTTCGCCATGTCCACCTCACTGGGGCAGTCCTTCGAGCAGCCCTTGCAGCCGATGCACAGGTCGAGCACCTCGTGGACGAACTCATCGGACGTCATCTCATCGCGGTCGAGCGTCCCGCTCATCGCCTGCCGGAGCATGTTGGCCCGCCCGCGGGTGGTGGTCATCTCCTCCTGCGAGGCGCGGTAGGTCGGACACATCACCCCACCGGTACCCTCCTGGCTCGACCGACAGCCACCACAGCCGTGGCACAGCTCGACCATCCCCTGGAACCCGTTCTCGTTGTCCCAGTTGAGCGTGGGCTCGAAGCCCGCCTCGAACTCGTACTCCGGTCCGAACCGCAGGTGCTCCGACATGTCGTGGTCGCCACACACCGACCCGGGGTTCAGCAGCCAGTCGGGGTCGTATGCGCTCTTGAGCCGCCGGAACACCGCCCACAGCTGCTCGCCGTACAGCTTGCGGTTCCACTGCGTGCGTGCACGCCCGTCCCCGTGCTCCCCGGAGACCGCCCCGCCGTACTTCACCGCGAGGTCCGTCGCCGCGTCGCTGATCGAGACCATCGACTCGACCCCCGCGTTCGTCTTGACGTTGATCAGCGGTCGGACGTGCATGCAGCCCGGCCCCGCGTGGGCATAGAAGCTGCCGAAGGTGCCGTGGTCCTCGAACACCTGCTTGAAGTCTGCGGTGTACTCGACGAGATGCTCGGGGGGGATGGCGATGTCCTCGATGAACGCGATGTGCTTCTCATCGCCCGTCCGCGACAGCAGGATGGGCGTCGAGGCCTTGCGCATCTTCCAGAAGTCCTTCTGCTCCTGTGCATCGTACGCGGAGAGCCCATCGAAGGCGACCTGCCCCACCCGGTCCTCCAGCAGGGCCTCCACCTTCGCCCGGCGCTCCGCATCGTCATCCGCGTAGAACTCCACCAGCAGGAAGGTGTCCGTCTCATCGGGGAGGATGCCGATCACATCCTTGAACTCCGTGAGCCCCCGCGCCAGCTCGACGAGCACCCCATCGAGCACCTCGACGGCTGCGGGCTCATGCTCGAGGATGTCGCCGACATCCTCCATCGCATCCAGGAGGCTGTGGTACGTCAACAGCCCCAGCGCCTTCGTCTCCGGCACCGGTTCGAGCGAGACGGTCGCCTCGGTGACGATCGCCAGCGTCCCCTCGCTGCCCACCAGCAGCCGGGCGAGGTTGACCCGCCCGGTCGCCTCCGCCTCCTGCAGCAGCACGTCCAGTGCGTAGCCCGAGACGTTCCGCTTGAGGGTGGGGTACTGCGCGCGGATCTCCTCGGCCTCCTCATCGATGATCCGGAGCACCTCCGCGTAGATCCGCGGCAGCGGCGCTGCCGCATCTGCATCGGCCTCCGCGCGGAGCGTGTCGAGCGACACCTCCCCGAACTCCACGATCGACCCATCCGCGAGCACCGCGGTGACCTCCTCGACGTACGCATCGGTCTTGCCGTAGATCAGCGAGTGCGCACCGGTGGTGTTGTTGCCGATGGCACCACCCAGCGCGCTCTGGTCACCGGTCGATGGGTCCGGCGCGAACTTGAGTCCGTGCGGGGCGAGCCGCCGGTTCAGCTCGCCCAGCGTGCAGCCGACCTCCGCCCGTGCGGTCGCACCGTCGGGATCGACGTCCAGGATCGCACCCATGTACCGCGTGAAGTCCAGGACCACCGCCTCGTTCGTGCTCTGGCCCGCGAGTGAGGTGCCACCGCCACGGGGGAGCACGGGGATCTCCGCACGCGCACACAGCCGCATGACCGCACCGACATCGGCGGTCGAGACGGGGTAGACCACGCCGACTGGGACCACCTCGTACGCGCTCGCGTCGGTCGCATACAGCATGCGTGAGTACTCATCGAAGCGGACGTCACCCTCGACCGCGGCCTCGAGCGCCGCGACGAGCTCGGGCTGGTCGATGCGGTCGTTGCCGTAGTCGTAGTTCGCACGTGCCCCGGCCGCGGGGTCCCGCTGGGCGATGGGGGTGGTAGAGTTCATGAGCGGGCGGTCACCAGCCGTCGCTGGCGATGGGCATCCGGCTGTGGGTCACCGACAGACGACGTGGTGGGAGGGCGGTCTGGAGGGACTGCGGTCGTGTCATGTGAGGGCTTGCGAGCAGACGGACATAAGTGCGATGCCAGGCGGTGTCAGCGGGATGTCGGGTTCGGGAGGGACCGCTCAGCCGTCCGTGTCGGGGATCGCCCCCTCCGCACGCAGCGCCGCGATCGCCGCCGCATCGTACCCCAGCTCAGCCAGCACCGACTCGGTGTGCTCGCCCAGCAGGGGGGCTGGCGCCTCGAAGCCGCTGTCGGCCACCGAGAACCGCAGGGGATGGCCGATCACCGGCTGCTCGCCGTAGGCGGGGTGGTCCATCGAGCCGATCACACCCCGGGCACGGATGTGCTCGCTCTCCAGCGCCTCCTCGACGGAGAGCACCGGCCCCACGGGCAGGCCGTGCTCATCGGCGAGCAGACTGACCCACGCATCGGTCGACCGCTCGGTGAACGTCGCCGCCAGCTCCGCCTCGAGGGCGTCCATGTGGGCGACCCGGTCGGGGTTGGTCTCGAAGCGGGGGTCCTCCAGCAGGTCGGCCCGGTCGATCGCGGTGCAGAGACCCGACCACAGCTTCTGGTTCGCGCATGCGACGTTGAGGTACCCATCGGCCGTGGGATAGCTCTGATACGGGGCGATGACGGGGTCCTTCGTGCCCATCGGCATCGTCGCTGCCCCCTCGAAGGCCTTGGCCGCCTGCTTCGTCAGCCACGGCAGTGCCCCATCGAGCATGCCCAGCTCCACCCGGGTGCCCTCGCCCGTCAGCGCACGGTTGTACAGCGCGGTCGTGATGCCGAAGGCCGCCCACATCGAGGTGATGAGGTCCGTCATCGGCAGCCCCACCTTCACGGGGTCGCCGTCCGCGGTGCCGGTGACGCTCATGATCCCGCTCATCCCCTGGATCAGCAGGTCGTAGCCGGGGCGCTGACTCCACGGGCCCGTGTCGCCGAAGGCCGAGATCGAGCAGTAGATGATCGAGTCATCGATCGCACGCAGATCGTCGTACCCCACGCCGAGGCGGTCGGCGGTGCCGGGCCGGAAGTTCTCGACGACGACATCCGCCGTCTCCACCAGCTCGTACAGCACCTCGAGCCCCGCATCGGTCTTGAGGTTGAGCTCGACGCTGCGCTTCTGGTAGTTCACCGTCCACGCGTACGGTGACTCGCCCTCGGCGGCCGCGGAGCGCCCGGGGCCGTCGTACGCCGCCGTCGAGACGAAGGGTGGCCCAGAGTGGCGGATGTCATCGCCCGCGCCCGGCCGTTCGATCTTGATCACGTCTGCGCCCTGGTTGGCGAGCATGGTCGTGCAGAAGCCCCCGGTGACGAACGTGGACAGGTCCACGACGGTGATACCCTCGAGTATCCCTGTCGACACAGATTTCGACATACCACGAACGACCCACAGCATCAATAAATAGCTGTCAGTCCCCGCTTGGACCCCCGGGACCCGCACCGTTTTGCATCCACCTGATGTGTGCCTCAGCATGAGCGACAACAGCACCCCGGGCGGCCCCATCCGGATCGAACGTGCGGTCCGCTTCCGGGACCTCGATGTGATGGGACACGTCAACAATGCCGTGTACGCGACCTATCTGGAGGAGGCTCGGGCGGCGCTGTACAGCTCGGTGTTGGGGATGACCCTCGCAGAGGCAGATACGGTCCTCGCACACCTGTCCATCGATTTCGTGCGGCCGATCACGCTGGAGACCCCGTTCGAGGTGCACCTGTGGACGGGGACGTTGGGCACCTCATCGATCCCCATGGAGTACGAGCTGCGTGTCGCAGACGATGTCGTGGCGACCGCGGAGACGGTCCAGGTCGTCATCGACCGCGAGACCGGCGCGGCCCGACCGATCCCGTCGCAGTGGCGGTCGCAGCTGAATCAGCTGCAGAGGACGTCTGCGAGCTCCTCGACGTCCTGAACCGTGACGTCGGGCTGCTGCGGCCAGCCGCCGAAGGGGTTGTCATGGCGGTTGAGGAAGACCCCGCGGTTGCCGTACGCCTTCGCCCCGACGAGGTCGAACGTGTGTGCGGTCACGAACGCGACCTCATGGGGCGCCACGCCGAGGCGCTCAGACACCAGCGCATAGGAGGCCGGCTCCGGCTTGTACGACCCCGCCTCGGCGACGGAGACGACCGCGTCGAGCTCGGTGGCGAAGTTGGGCCGCACTGCCGCCAGCATGTCGGGGTCGCCGTTGGAGTGGCCCACCAGCTGATACTCCTCACCGAGTCGCGAGAGTGCCGCATCGACACCCGGGTACGGCTCGAACGTCTTCCACTGCTGGATCACCTCACGCACCGTCGCATCCGGCACCTCCACGCCCACCTGCTCGAACCGGTACGCCAGTGCCCGACGTGAGATCTCCTTGAACGGCGTGTGCGGACCGTCGATGAGCGAGTCGATCAGCGAGTCGCGGAAGTGCATCGCGAGATACCGCCGAAACAACGTCCTCGGATCGTAGTCACTCCCATGCTCGGTGAGCACCGCCTCGATGGCGGGGACCAGCGTCGCCTCGCGATTCAGCAGGGTATCGTACAGGTCGAACGCCAAGACCGTGACATCCTCACGAAGCGTCGCTGCGGGGACCGGGGTGTACGCGACCATGACGAACAGTCAGGAATGGTCTATATGCAGGTACCGCTTCGGGCGCAGATGTGCTGAAGACGTGACACGAATCGGGGGTGGTGTCCTCCGGTCTATCCGTCGAGGTCGGGCCGCGACAGCTCCGTCTCCTTCTCGGTCATGAACTCGAGCAGCACCGGCGTCCCGTCCCGGGTGAGCTGGACCGCCCGCTCGAGGGCCGCGCGGATCTCTGCGGGGTCGGCGATCCGCTCGCCGTGGCCACCGAGCCCCTCGGCGACCGTCGAGAAGTTGCCCCCGAAGGGCGTGTCGTACGAGGCCATCTCATCGTTGATCAGGCAGATCGTGATGATCGGCAGGTCCTCGCGCACGGCCGTCTCGAAGTCCAGTCCGGTCATGCCGATCGCCCCATCACCCATGATGTTGATGCACACCTTCTCGGGGTGCAGCACCTTCGCGCCCAGCGCCAGCCCGAGCCCGTACCCCAGCTGGGTCGTCTTCCCCCACCCGATGTACGACAGTGGCTCATCCGTCTCGTAGAACGGGGCGAGGAAGTCACGGGGGTTGCCCGCATCGGCGGTGATGATCGTCTCGGCAGGATCGAGCACCTCCGTCAGCTCGTGGATCACCCGGTACGGGCTGATCGGCGCGTCCGTCGAGGTGAGCCGGGGCATCCACTCCGCCAGCCAGCTCTCCTTCACCTCGGCGATCTCCGCGGCGACATCATCGAAGCGGCCGCGGTCATCATCGACCTGTGAGGCGACGGTCTCGGTCACCGCCGCGAGACACAGTCCGGCGTCGCCGAGCAGCACATGGTCCGCCCGGACATCCTTGTTCACATCACGGGGGTCGAGCGTCGAGTGGATGATCGTCTTCCCCTCGGGGACGGTGATCCCGTAGGCGGTCTGGGTGAAGCTGCACCCGATGCCGAAGATCACATCGGCCTCCCGCAGGAAGTGCGCCAGCTGCCCCGGCTCGGACTTGCTGCCGGCCCCCAGCGACAGGGCGTGACTCTCCGGGAACGCGCTCTTGCCGTTCAGGCTGGTCGCGACCGGCGCCTCCAGCACCTCCGCCAGCTCCTGCAGCTCCTCCCAGGCGTGCGCGTAGTGCACCCCCTGCCCGGCGTAGATCACCGGCCGCTCGGCGGTGACGAGCGCATCGGCGACCGCCGCCACCGCGACCGGATCCGGCCCCAGCCGGCTCGAGCCGGTCGGGGTGTACTCTAGCTCCTCGCTCAGCTCGAGGGGGAAGACATCCTTCGGCACCTCGACCACCGCCGGTCGGGGGCGCCCGTTGCGCACCGCACTGAACGCCCGGCGCATCGTCTCGCCCACCGCATCCGGGTCCGACAGCTGCTCGCAGGTCTTGCTGACCTGCTGGTAGTTGATCAGCGAGTTGAACTTCGGATCCACGTCGGTCTTCGCGCGGTCGTACCCCGCGGGGATCGCCACGAGTGGTGCCGACTCGCCGAACGCCTGCGCCACCGCCCCGATCGAGTTCTCGGTGCCCGGCCCGTGCTGGCAGGCGAACGCGACGATCTCATCCCCCCCGGTCAGCCGCCCGATCGCATCGGCCATGTGGACCGCCGTGCGCTCCTGGCGGGTGATGATGGTGCGGATCCCCATCTCCTCTGCGATGCCCGTGTCGAACAGTGGGTTGCTCGGGAACCCGAAGAGGTACCGCACTCCCTCGCGCTTCAAGATGGTCGCAATCGCCGTGGTGACGTCCATGCCCCTCCGCTGATGCACACGGCTTAGAAACTTCCGACATCCTCCGGGTCCGCGCATCTCCACGATCGCCGCACCGCATGCGGATGCAGTCGAAAGCTTCAATCGACCGCCTCGTGGTGGTGCGGGTGATGACCGACACCCCCCCACCTACCAGCGTCTACGTGCACGAATCGGTCGAGGCCGTCGTGCCCACCGCACCGTTCGTCGAGGCCGTCGCACGCAGCCCCCTGCCGACGGAGCTCGTCGGCGATGGGCGATCGTACACCCGCACCGACGCGGTCGTCACCTACGAGCCCCGGGATGCGTTCCTCGAGGCGGGGTGGGTCCACTGCGCGCGTGCGGGGTACGATGCGTTCGACACGGATGCGTACGAGGCGGCGGGGGTCCCGCTGACGAACAGCAGCGGGATCCACGGTGCGACCGTGGGGGAGGTCGCGATCGGGTCGATGCTCGCCCTCGCCCGGCTGCTGCACATCTACCGCGACCGCGAGCACACGCGCGAGTGGTACGCCCCCCCGTATGAGCGGCCCTTCACCCTCGAGGGTGAGCGCCTCTGCATGGTCGGCCTCGGCACGATCGGGCAGGCCATCGCAGAGCGGGCCGACGCGCTGGGGATGGACGTCGTGGGGGTCCGACGGTCGGAGGAGGCGGTCCCGGGTGTCGCCACCATCTACCCCCCTGCGTCCCTGCATGAGGCGATCGCAGACGCCCGGTTCGTCGCCATCGCGCTGCCGCACACCCCGGCGACGGACCAGCTGTTCGGTGCGCCCGAGTTCGCGCAGATGCCGACGGATGCGTACCTCATCAACGTGGCCCGGGGCCCCATCGTCGACGAGACCGCGCTGGCTGCGGCGGTCATCGATGGTGAGATCGCCGGGGCCGCACTGGACGTCTTCGAGCAGGAGCCGCTACCGGCGGACTCGCCCCTCTGGGATCTCGAGGAGGTCATCGTCATGCCACACAAGGGCTCCGCGACCAACCAGTATCACGAGGATATCGCCGGGGTGGTCCGCGAGAACATCGACCGCGCGACCGCGGGGCGTCCACTCCACAACCGGGTCGCCTGAGCCGCGTCCCGGTCAGTCGGAGCGCACCGCGTGTGCCGCCACCGTCGCATCTCGCCGGCGCAGCGTGAGCGCCAGCACCACCGCGACCACCGCGAGCGCCGCCAGCGTCTGCAGCAGCACCGTCGCATTGGCGTACGTCAACACCGCCCCGGCGAGAGCCGCACCGCCAGCGCCGACGCCGAACATCCCGAAGTAGGTGAAGCCGTAGGACAGGCCATGGACGTCCTCCTGTGCATGGTCGGCGATGGTGACCTGGTAGATGGGTGCCGACGCGTACAGGAAGAACCCCAGCAGCCCACACAGGAGCAGGAACGGGAGCGTCCCGAGCGCAGCGACAGGCAGGAACAGCAGGGCCAGGACGCCGAGCGCGGTGAGTGCCCCCGCGAGCGCCAGGGTCGGATCGACCCGCTCGGTGACCCGTCCACCGACGTACTGACCGGCGATCCCCACGACCAGCAGCCCCGTGTAGATGTACTGTGCGGGCGGCGTGCGTCGGCCGGCGATCTCGATCGCCGCCAGCCCGGGGAGCGTCCCGATGACCTCCGGGAGGAACGTGAGCAGCCCGCGGTAGTACGTCCCGTACAGCATCACCACGACGAGGGCGATGCTGAACCCCACCGTGAACAGGCGACGCGTGTCACGGATGAACGCGACGCCGTACGATTCGGCAGCCTCGGTCGAGCCATCGGTGGCGTCGGTCGACTCATCGAAGCTGATCCGTGAGCCCAGCAGGACGATCGGGATGACCGGCAGCGCCAGGATGCCGATGACGAGCTGCCACTCCAGGAACGTCAGCAGGATCACCGTCACCAGCGGGCCCATGACCGTCCCGATGTTGCCGCCGACCCCGTGGTAGGCGAACACCTTCCCACGCGCCTGTGCGAAGCGACTGATGAGTGAGAGGCCCGCGGGGTGGTACAGGCTCGCCGCCAGCCCCCACAGCAGGAGTGCCGCCGCGAGCATGTACAGGTTCTGCGCGAACGCCACCAGCAGGAACCCCCCGCTCATCCCGATGACAGAGCCCAGGATCAGCGACCGGGAGCCGATCCGGTCGGCGATGATCCCGCTGGGGACCGCCCCGATGCCGATCAGGGCGTACCCCGCCCCGATGATCAGCCCGAGCACCGCTGCGGTGGTATCGAAGACGTCCAACCAGACGATCACGAAGATCGGGATCGACAGCTCATACGTGTGGAACATCCCGTGTGCGAGCATCGTGAAGCGGGTGATCCCGGTGTCGCTGTCGACCATCTCTTGCTCCGCAGACGCCGGTCGACGGTATGACTCCACTGGTTGCCCCCGCCGTGCAGGAGCCACCCCACCCACACCAGGAGCATTATTACCGCGAGCGGGGATGGATGGATGAATGCAGATCATACACACCAACCTGCACGTGACCGACCTCGACACCACGATCGCCTTCTACACCGAGCAGCTCGGTCTGAGCGAGTCGTGGGGGTTCGACAGCCCGGACGGAACGACGCGACACCGGTACGTCGCGGATGAGGCGGGCGTGGAGATCCAGCTCACCAAGGTGGATGGGGAGGAGGAGTTGACCGTCGGCACCGCATGGGACCACCTGGCGCTCCGCGTGGATGATGTCGATGCGGCGTTCGCTGCCATCGAGAATCATGGGGTCGTCAAGGAGCCGGGTGATCAGCCCGAGGCGGGCGTGCGGACCGCGTTCATCCTGGACCCCGATGGGCACAAGATCGAGCTGGTCGGGCCGCTGGAGTGACCGGTCAGATGATGCCCGCTGCCTCCGCCTTCTCGACGATCTCCTGCGCCATCTTGTTGGTCGCCTCATCGACCATCTGCCCGTCGACGGAGACCGCCCCCTGTCCGGCGGCCATCGCCTCCGCGTAGGCATCGACGATGCGCACCGCGCGGTCTGCGGTCTCGGGGTCGGGTGCGAACACCTCGTTGGCGATCTCGATCTGGGAGGGGTGGATCGCCCACTTGCCGTCACAGCCGATGAGATTGGCGTGCGTGCACGACTCCCGGAAGCCGTCTGCATCATCGATGTCGGCGAAGGGACCGTCGATGCAGGGCAGCCCCGCGGACTTCGCAGCGTGGTTGCACCGTGAGAGCGCGTAGTGCCAGTAGTGCCCCGGATAGTCCGGGAACTGCCCGATGTCGAGTCCGGGGGTGCCCATCGCCGCGGAGTAATCACCCGGGCCGAAGATGATCGAGTCCAGACGGTCGCTCGCATGGGCGATCTCGTCCACGTTGTTCATCCCCGCCCCATCCTCGATCTGCGGCTCGAGTCCGATCTGTCCGACCTCGAGGCCGGCGTTGACCTCGACCTGCGTCAGCAGGTTGTCGACGGTGTGGATATCGCTGGCCGACTTCACCTTCGGCACCACGATGTCGTCGATGTGCGCCCCCGCGGCGCTGACGACCTCGATGATGTCATCGTACCACCAGGGGGTGTCGAGCCCGTTCATGCGGTAACTCAGGATGATCTCCCCCCATGCATGGGTGGTGGCCGCATCGATCAGCAGCGCCCGGGAGGCCACCTTCTCATCGGGGGCGACCGAGTCCTCGAGGTCCAGAAAGACCTCATCGGCCGCGCTGTCTGCGGCACTCGCCATCATCTTCTCGTTGCTCGCCGGCGTCGCCAGCTGCGTGCGTCGGAGTGTTATGTCGCTCATGGAACCTACGAGCGAACTCGTGAGATTGAGTATAATAGTTGTGTTGCACGCTCGCATCGCACAGGCGGCACCGGTCGCACCGTGCCGCTGCCGTCTCCCGATACCGGGCTGGTCCACCGGGTGGGGGACCGCCCGAGGTCCCGGTCGGAGGTGGTCACGAGGGGGGATCTGCCGCGCCGCGCCGATAATATTTACACAGGTACGAGTGTCAGATGCGCCGACATGTCCCCACCCCACGCGCTCGTGGCGCTGTGGGCCCCCACTCTGCTGGATGCGGCCGGCATCGAGCGCTGGTGACTCGTGGCTGTGCCCATCGGGTGCTCATCGAGCACCACTTTCACAGATGTACCAGCATCCATGCGCATCAGCGTCCAGATGTGGGTGTGCCGCCTGTCACGTAAGCGAATCTGGATATGTATCTGACAACTCCGCACGCAGACCGGCGGTGTTGGGCTCTGAGATGGGAGGCATCTCAGGTGGGTCGGGTGGAACCAGAGCTTTATACCGCTGATTCTGGATGACCGAGGTGACGCACCAGTCATGATCGCCAACCACCCCGCCCTCGCGAGCAGCCCCGTCCGGCGTGACGTCCTGACCGCCCTGTCCGATGGTATCACCGCCGCGCACCCGGCGACGGTGGTGCCCGCACGGGTCAGCCTCGAGGAGGGGGTGCTCCGGGTAGGGGAGGCCACCTACGAGACGGCCGCATACGAGGCGGTCCAGGTCATCGGCGGCGGCAAGGGCGCCGAACAGGTCGTCCTGGCGCTGGAGGCGATCCTGGGCGATACGATCACCGGTGGGGTCGTGGTGAGCCTCGAGGAGGCCGCGACCGAGTACGTGACCGTCCGGCAGGGGGGACACCCCGTCCCCACCGCAGCCGGGGTCCAGCACACCCAGGAGGTCCTCGAGGCTGCGGCCGACGCCGATGCGGACACCCTCCTCATCGGGGTGATCACCGGTGGGGCCAGCGCGCTGCTGACCGCCCCCGCACCGGGGCTCACGCGTGGGGACATCGCACAGACCACCGACCAGCTGCTCCGTGCGGGTGCGAGCATCCATGAGCTGAATGCGGTGCGCAAGCATCTCTCCGCGATCAAGGGGGGCCGGCTCGCCGAGCGGGCCGCCCCGGCGACGGTCGCCTGCATCATCCTCAGTGATGTGGTGGGCAACGACCTCGATGTGATCGCGAGCGGCCCCTTCGTCCCCGACACGACGACCTTCGCGGAGGCGGCGGCCGTGATCGAGCGGTACGCCCCGGACGCGCCGGAGGCGGTCACCGAGCGGTTGCAGCAGGGGCGGGCGGGGGTGGTCGATGCGCTGCCGTCGGCCGACGCACCCATCTTCGACCGCGTGCAGGTCGAGGTCATCGCCGACGGCATGACCGCGATGCAAGCGACCGCGGAGTCGCTGGCGACCCAGGGGTACCGGAGCCTCCTGCTGTCCTCGCGCCTCCGCGGGGAGGCCACCGCGATGGCGACGGCCCACGTGGGGATCGCCGAGGAGATCGGTGCGACCGGCATCCCCCTCGAGCCACCGGCGGCGATCATCTCGGGCGGGGAGGCGACCGTCGAGGTCCGCGGCGACGGCACGGGCGGTCCCAACCTCGAGTTCGTCCTGAGTGCGGCCACCCAGATCGACCTCGAGGAGGCCATCATCGCCGCGATCGACACCGATGGCATCGACGGGGTCTCGGGGGTCGCGGGGGCCATCGCGGATCCGTCGACGGTCCCACCACAGCGCGCGAGCGAGGCGCTCGCGGCCAATGACACACTCGCGGCATTCGAGGGAGCTGATGCGGTCATCGAGACGGGGCCGACGGGGACGAACGTGAACGACCTGCGGGTGATCGTGGTGCCGGAGCAGGACAGCTGAGTCCACCGCGATCGGGCTGTGTGGCCGATGGGCAAGTCTAAAGAGATATGTCGGGGCCCACGCGTCCTGCGAGCATGTCAGACACCACCTATGAGGTGACCGACGACGTCGCGGTCGTGCACATCGACCGTGGCGAGCGGATGAACGCCCTGAGTGAGGCGCTCGTCGCCGAGCTCACCGGGGCGATGGACCGCGCGGTCGGGGATGAGGTGCGGGCGGTGCTGCTCACCCACACGGGGGAGGCGTTCTCATCGGGGTACGACCTGAGCGAGTCCGGAGGACGGTCGACGGATGCGACCATCCCGTCGGTCGAGCAGGGCCTCGACCGCGGCCGGCGGGTGCTGGAGCTGTTCACGACGATCCACGAGCTGCCCGTGCCGGTGATCGCGGCGGTGCGGGGGTACGCCCTCGCCGGTGGGTCGGACCTGGCGCTGACCTGTGATCTGACCTACGCCGGCGAGTCTGCGGTCTTCGGCTACCCGGGCGTGCGGATGGGGGGCATGTCCCTCTCGCTGATCTACCCGTTCGTGATGGGCATCAAACCGGCGCGAGAGCTGCTGTACACGGGCAAGACGATCGATGCGGCCGAGGCCGCACGCATCGGCATGGTCAACCGCTGCGTCCCGGATGACGCGCTGATGGCCACCGTCTGGGAGGAGATCGAGGCGATGAAGCTGACACCGAGGGCCACCCTGCAGATCACCAAGCACATGCTGAACGACGTGATGGAGATGCAGGGGTACCGCCCCGCGGTCCGCACCAGCGGCTATCTGGCGACGCTGTCGCATCAGAGCACCCACGGGCGGCGCTTCTTCGAGATCCGCGAGGAGGAGGGCATCGGGGCGGCGATCGAGTGGATGCATGCGGCCGAGAAGCCGTGAGCCCTCGCCACGGCCGGTCGGACGTCGCCCCCCGCCTGGGGTGCGGTGACCATGTACGGCTATACCTGTCAGCACACTGGGTGTAGGGTATGACACGGTTCATCGCCATCGGGGAACCGCTCATCCGCCTCTCGCCACCTGCGGGCGTGGCGATCGGTGCGGCCCGGAGCCTCGAGATGCATGTGGGGGGAGCGGCATGCAACGTGGCCATCGCGGCGGCAGGGCTGGGTGTCGATGCCACGCTCACCGCAGCCGTCGGCGACGGGCCGCTGTGTGACCGCATCGAGCGGACGCTGCGGGCGCATCGGGTGCGCCCCCGGCTGCGACGCGCCGCCGGTGGCCGGGTCGGCTGCTACTGGGTGGAGACCGTGGGTGGGCGCCGCGCGCACTACGACCGCTCGGACACCCCGATGGCCACCGTGGATGCGGAGACCCTCCGCGCGCTGATCGACCTCGAGACGGCAGAGATGGTGTACTACAGCGGGATCGCCCCGGCGTTGGGGTCGGAGGCGACCACGACCGCGACGGCGATCCTCGCCGCAGCGCAGGAGGCAGACTGCACCACCGTGGTCGATGCGAACTACCGACAGCAGCTGTGGGAGCCCGATCGGGCCCGCGAAGCGTACGAGGCGGTGTTCGGACACACCGACGTGATCGTGGTCGCTGCCCGCGATGCGGAGACGGTCTTCGGCCTGGATGTGGCCCCAGAGGCGATCGCCCAGCAGCTCCAGGAGCGGTTCGGCGCCTCGATCGTCATCTGCACCCGCGGTGCCGACGGTGCGGTGGGCATCGATGCCGACGGGACCACACATGAGCAGCCGGCGGTCGCGACGACCACGCGGGACCCCATCGGTGCCGGCGACGCGTTCGTCGGTGCGGTGTGCGCCACCCTGCTGCAGGGTGGGGACCTCGGCGCCGCACTGGTCGATGCGACGGCGGCGGCAGCCGTCGCCCACACGACGCGCGGTGACCTCACACCGCTGTCGCGCAGCCGGCTACGGGCGGTGACCGACCCGCAGATGGACCGCTGAATCAGCGCCAGAACGTCCGTGTCACGAGCACGAGCACGGGGATGATCTCGATGCGACCGACCCACATCAGGACGATCATCGCCACCTTCGTCGGCGTGGGGAAGCCGTGATACGAGCCGAACGGGCCGGCGACCCCGAAGCCCGGGCCGATGTTGAGGAACGTCGCTGCCGCCGCACCCAGTGCCTCGAACTCGCCCACGGCGACCCCGGCGCGGGCCGTGTCGATGACGACCACGACCGTCAGCAGCAGCACCAGCACGATGCTGAGCAGCACGAACACCAGCGCATCGGGGATGATCTCCTCATCGATGGGCTCCCCATCGAGTCGCACCGGTCGGACCGCGCGCGGGTTGACCGCGAGGAACAGCTGCCGCCGCACCGTCTTCGCGACGATCACCCACCGGAGCGTCTTGATCGAGCAGGTGGTCGAGCCCACCATCGCCCCGAGGAACATCCCGAGGAACAGCAGATGCGTGCCCGCCGCCGACCACTGTGCGAAGTCCGCCGATGCGAAGCCGGTCGTCGTCACGATCGACACCGTGTTGAACACCG